>DATNRH010001058.1 GCA_036703605.1 Candidatus Obscuribacterales bacterium
AAGCTGCAAGACAGTACAGGAATGCTCTTCCTGCGCTACTCATCTCGGTTTGGCCCTATTGGTAATTTCCTCTTTGGCGCTAGCCAAGTAGAGAAGCTCATAGGCAGCAGTGGCAGCACCTTGGGATGGTTTCGCCGAGGCGTTGCACCCTGGATGGACTTAATTCGCTTTAGCAGCGGCGGCAAGGTCATTGACAGCTACCATCGCTTTTGGTCGTTAATTGCTGGCATTGGAGCCATTCTATTAGGCATTATTCTGCCGATGGTGCTTCCACCGTTCAGCAGCTTCTAGAGCTGTGATGCCTACAGGACAAGCCTTTTGCCTATCCTGGAATCTGCTGGCGATAGGATGGATCGTTGATTAAGATTGACAAAAAACTTGGCAGCCAATGAACGGTTTATCCCGGCATATTGGCTGCCAAGTTGCTGTTTAGACGTCAAAAACACCTTCAGCAATGGAGAATGAAAGAGCACATATAATTAAGGATGAGGAATCTATGCCCGCACCGAATGAACGCAAGCGAATCCACATCAATACGCCTCCCGAGTATGAAATGAAGTTGCTGACGGCGTTGTCTGCTTTTTTGGGCCGCAAGGTTTCGAGCCAGGCGAGTGCGGCGCTAGCAATGTATCTCCGGCAAAGCCATGAGCGTATTTTGTCTCAGTGTGAGTATTATGGGCATCGCTGGGGCATGAGTAAGTGGGAGGTACTAGACCTCTGCTATGCCAACCCTGAGAAAGCCCGGGAGTTGATTGAAAGCTCTGGAACAGTACATTCCGAAGACGATGGCCCGGATGTATTTACGGATTAATATCTAAGCTGCGACCGGTTAGCGATCGCTCCTCATTTCTATCCGGGAGCGATCGCCTTCCCGTTGGCTAGCCTTTCGACTCAGCAGCACGCATGGTCAGGATCACAGATGTTCAGCAAAGGTCATTGTTTCCCCCGTCTGGGTAAAAGCCATCACTGTATAAGGTTCGACCTCATCGCCCATCTCCATGCCGGGCGAGCCGATGGGCATCCCTGGAACTGCAATGCCAACAACATCCGGCTGTTCCCTGAGCAATCGTTGGACATCGGAAGCTGGCACATGACCTTCAATCACGTAGCCATCAACCAGAGCTGTGTGGCAGGACGATAGGTTGTCGGGAACACCATGCTGCTGTTTGATAGCCGTCATATCATCCGTCACATGGTCTTCCACACGAAACCCAGCGGCTTCCATATGATCAATCCACTGCCCGCAGCAGCCACAGGTCGGACTGCGAAAAACGATGAGTTCAGGTTCTGCCAAACTTTGTTGTGCTGGAGTAGGACTCGTTTGGGTAGTGGGAACAGAACTCGTTTGGGTAGTGGAAGCAGGAGTTGAAGAACAGGCCGTTGCCACAAGGCTCGCTGCTCCTAAGCTCACACCAAGTAATTGAGATATAAACCAACGACGCTTCATAACGACCTCTACGTATGGATGATGGGTTGACACAACTCTAAACGCTTTTTCTTATCTAAACCAGACTATCTTCTGATGTAGACGTGAAAGCGACCCTCCCATCGGTTGAAATTATACCCTAGCAGATCTCTGAGGCGGCTGCAGACCTAGTCGAGCTACGGGCTAAACTGATCCCACAGCTCAGGTGCCCCATGGCGTTGATAGCGCTGACAGCGCTTGATATACAAGTGGGCGGCGGTATCCATGGGATTCATGGCAGCGATCGCTTCAAATTCTGCCTGAGCAGCTTCAAACGACTGGTCATGGTACAGACAGACCGCTTGCTCAAATTGCGTCTGAGTCTTAGTCTTAAGCTCCACGCTTTTGGACATATCGCCCCCAAAAAACTCCCAGACAGAAACATGTTCTTTCTTACCTCGCACCTGCACCCGATCCAGAAAGCGATACTGGTAGATCGTTGTGTTAGCAATTCCCTTTAAGGTAGCAGCACTCACAAGGATGCTGGACCCATAGAGTTTAGTTAATCGCTCTAGCCGCGATGCTAAGTTCACAGCATCAGCAATAACAGTACTTTCCATCCGTTCTTGTTCACCAATAGTTCCCAAAATTAAGTCGCCGGTGTGCATACCAATGCCGATGGCGATCGGGGCGATACCTTGCTGGGCGCGCTCTTGATTATAGGCCTGTACCTGGTGCTGCATGGCGATCGCTGCCTGAATAGCATCATCTGCCTGGTTGGGAAACAGGGCCATCACTGCATCACCGATATACTTATCGATAAAGCCATGGTGCTGGCGAACAACCGGGCCTACTCGACTCAGATAAGTATTGAGGAAGTTAAAACTTTCCTCGGGAGTCATGGCTTCTGACAATTGGGTAAAGGAGCGAATATCAGCAAACATGATGGTCATCGCGGCCTGCACCTGGTCGCCTAAGCCAACGTTTACAATCGTTTCATGCCCAAGAAGCTGTAGGAATTCGTGGGGTACAAAACGAGCGTAGGCACTATTGGTTTTGGTAAGTTCTAGGTGAGTTTTAATCCGCGCTAAGAATTCACGCTTGGCAACGGGTTTACGTAGATAATCATTAGCTCCTGCCGTTAATCCCTCCACGAGATCATCAACCTGATGGCGGGCTGTTAGCATCAACACCGGCAGCTCACCCGCCGAATAGCGATCGCGCAACCGTTGGCAAAATTCATAGCCAGACATCTGGGGCATCATCACATCAAGCACGATCAGATCGGGCTTCAGACCCTGCTCGATCCAGGTAAGCGCTTCCACCCCGCTCGACGACTGCATCACGTCATAGGCTTCCAGACTGAGGTAGTTAGCCAACACTTGCAGGTTCACAGGTTCGTCATCTACCAACAAGATTTTGGAATGGCTAGGGTGGGGAAGAGGGCAGGTGGCAAGGTCGCCGGCCATCGTACTCAACACAGGCAGCGAGGGTCTGAGGGGCTTGGCATCGAAGAGAGGTTGGGTTGGGATACTAGTATGGCTATCGGCTGTATGGGTTACATTGCTGATCTCGGATGCCAGCGGCATCGTAAACGTGAATTGCGATCCCTTACCCACCTCCGAGATCACCGTTATGCGCCCGCCATGCAGCTCCACCAACGCTTGGGTGACGGCTAGCCCCAGCCCTGTACCGCCATAGTGGCGAGAGGTCGATCCATCCGCCTGGGTGAAGGGTTGGAAAATCTGCGCTTGGCGATCGCTGGGGATGCCAATTCCCGTATCGGTGACAGACACCAGCATCCATGGCTGGGACGACTCTGGCGACGATTCCACTTGGGCCGAAACCTCGACCCATCCCTGCTCGGTAAACTTAAGGGCATTGCCAATCAGGTTATACAAAATTTGCTGCAGGCGATATTCATCAGCAAAAATGGGGGGCAAGTCTGGAGCGATCGCCACCCGAAGCTGGAGATTGCGATCGCCAATCATCGCCTCACATAACCGCACCACCGGTTCGACAACCGTACGCAGGGAAAGGGGTTGCCCTTGGAGCTGAAAGCGCTGATCTTGTACCTGGGAGAAATCTAAAAGGTCGTTCACCAAGGTTGAGAGGCGACGCCCACTGCTGGCAATCATCTCTAAGTTGGCGATCGTGGCTGGGGGCAGGGGTCCAGTCACGCCGTCGATTAAGGATTCTGAAAGGCCAATAATGCCATTCAACGGCGTGCGCAATTCGTGGGAGGTATTGGCTAAAAATTCATCCTTCAGCCGATCTAAGTCTTGTAAATCCCGGTTTTTGGCTTCTAAGTCTTGGAACGATTGACGCAGTTGAATCGCCATTTGGTTAAAGGCAGCGGCCAAATCCGCCGTTTCGCGCACGGATCCATAGGTGCTTTGGGGCAGGGGCTGCTCCCAGTCGCCTTCGGCCAGCCGCTGAGCGGTTTGGCTGAGTTGCTGGATGGGACTTGCCAACCAGCGAGCCACAGCAACGCCGATTCCCACGGATATCAGCAGTAATCCCCCACAGAGGATCAGGGTGGCGCGGGTGCTGGCGTCGATGCGAGCCATAAAATCGGCTTCGGGAATCACCACCACCGTTAGCCAGTTCAAGCCATAGCTATCGGTCAACGGAGCAACTTCCACCCGCTGCCGCTGTCCGTTTAAGAGAAAAGCTACCTGTTGGCGATCGCTGATTTGGTCAAGACTGCCAAAGCGATCGATTAAATGCTGCGCGGTAGCTTGAATAACTGGCGACTGGCTATCCACAGCATTCAGCCGATCGTAGCCGCTGTCGGTTTCCACAAAGGGAGATTCTTCAATGGAGCTGGCCACGATCGCACCCGAACGCTCAATAATAAACGCTTCGCCCGTGGGACTAATATTGAGCGTCTGCAAAAAATCGCTGATCTGAGACAGCGTGATGTCAATAGCCAGAACGCCCGTGAGCTGGTTCTCCGCATCGTAGAGGGGCATGGCGGCCGTGATCCCCAAGTGGGCATAGTCTGTGGAGGCAAACCGGTAAATAGGACTCCAGGCCGGGCCACGGGCCAGCTCCACAGCCTTGTACCAAGGGCGCGATCGCGGATCATACTCCAGGGTAGACAGTAATCCAGTCACGTTGCCAGATTTGTCTAGGGCTAGGTTTTGGCGATCGCCCCCGGCCTGCTTCAGCCACAGCAGCGTTTCTCCCGTTTCTCGGTGCTGCACCCCCACAAACTCGCCCTCCGCCGTACCCAAGTAGATACTACTAAGGTGGCGATCGACTTGAATCTGTTGCCAAAAATAGCGATAGAGTTGCTCGATGTCGTCGGTGGGTAAATAACCCGCCTCAACCGCAGCTTGGTTAATGTGGTTAAACTGCTGGGGTACATCGAGGTAAGCCTGCACATGCTGATCAATGCGAGCTGTAATCTCGGTGCTCAACTGCATGGTGAGCACATCCACCGAACGTTGGCCATTGCGAATCACCAGCCAGCCAATCAGACCAACCGCCGTGGAGATTTGCACCACAAAGGCCGTGATCAGTAAGGTGCGCAGCGATAGCTTGTTGATGACAGCAGAGCCAAGACCAGAACGAGCAAGACTAGACATGAGGGCGATCGCAACCTATATCTCTAGTGGGCGTCAAACACCGAACAGACTCATCAGCACCAAAACCATGGGCTGCTTGCTAGATCTGGCAACCCCGGCACAGGTCTCCTACGCCTGTCGTAACGGTTCAGTCACGCTATGCCCGCCTGAAGCTGTTCGTTGTAGATGCTCAATCAGCCTAGCCAACACTCCGTATAAACTCGGATCTTTCCCCAAGGTTCACCACGAGCAGACGTTATGCTAACTAACCTAGTCTAGGGCTATAGGAGAGTAGCCCTAGCATAACCTAACCACCTTGATTCCTGGGATTGCTCTGGGTAATCAACAGGTGACAGGCGGGTGACAGACGATGAACTATCGCTTTAGTCAGATTGAGCCATTTCTAGAATCTTCTCGGCGATCGCCCCTGGTACCGGAATAACTGATAGGCGATTACCCCGACGCACGACCCATAAATCGTCAGGGCTAAAAGTATCACGCAGATGATCTAGGGTTATTATATCCGTGAACTTACGGACAAAAGCCACCCGCACGGTTTGCCAACGCGGTGCCGCCGGAGTTGACTTGGCATCATAGTAGTGGCTTTGGGGATCAAACTGGGTGGGATCGACAACACCCGACTCCGTCACCTCCATCAGCCCCACAATGCCCGGTGGCTTGGTGTTGGAATGGTAGAAAAAGACGACATCGCCCACCTGCATCTCGCGCAGGAAGTTGCGGGCTTGATAATTACGCACTCCATCCCATAGGGTGGTGGTGTCTGCGGCCAGGCGATCGATGCCGTAGACATCCGGTTCGGACTTCATGAGCCAATAGTTCATGGGGAACAGCCGTTCAGAGGTAGGGTGAGAGCGTGGTCAATCAGCGATAGAATAGCCTCCAACCTCTGGGCAAGGCAAGCTTTACTTCTCAAGGTTTTGTCCTAGGAAGAGAAGGGCGAGAGGTCCGGTTCCCTACCTACCTTGTGAACCAGACCGTGTAGACGTCCACAATGCCGGGTAGGGAATCAGGAGGGCTGCTCAGGAGCTAGGTAGGGACGATGAAGCACTGGGCGGTGGCAGCTCGCCCAAAATCATAAACCGCACGTGGTTGATGGCTAGCTGACCGATGGACAAATCCTCAGGCAGGTCTGGCGCGCGAAGCTTTTCAAAGGAAATACCTTTGCTAATTTCGGCGTGGTACCAGGGCAGACCCATGAAGAACCGCGTGGGGTAGGGGCCACCCTCGATCGTATCATCGACGTTGGATTCCATGGGTACCCAGCCATAGTCAGGGATGAAGAACTCTAGCCACACATGGTTGAAGTCGGGCTGGAGGGGCACCTGTTGGCGATCGCAGGGTTGGGGACATTTGTAGCGGCCGACGGTGCGGCAGGCAATGCCATTCAGACGAAAGAGGGCCAGCAGCACGCCCACATATTCTCCACAGGAGCCCACGCCGCGATCGAGGGCAATATCGGGGGTGTCAATATGGGGCTTGATGCCGTAGGAGAGGCGATCGTAGACATAGTCGCGAATACGCAGGGCCTGGCGCAGGATATTGGTTTCCCGACCGATCGCTTCTCGGGCAGCGGCTTGGATGATGGGCGTTTCCATAGCCAGGTCGTCATCATCCACCAAATACTGGGTTTGGAAGTCGCTGGGCAATGGGGGAGCCGATTCCACATCGCTGGGCGTCAGGCGATACTTGATGCCGCGCACCTCAATCAAGGCTTTCCAGCCAAAAATATGTACCGTTTGGGACTCGAAGGCTGGAAACCGAAACACCGCTACCCGCTGACCGTTCTGCACCTCTTCGGTGAAAGGAAGCCCCACGGGTTCTACATGGCGTACCCGCTGACGCAGAGTTTCGGCGGGTAGGGCAATACGCCATTCTAGGTTGGGTAACTTCACCGCTTCTAGGGCGCTGATTTCTTCCACGTAGAACATTTCGATCAAGTAGCCATTGGACAAGGCGTAGCGCTGATCGGGGTTGTAGTAAAAATGCAGAGGATGGATAAAGGTGCGATCGCGGAAGGCCAATTGGTGGGGATCGGGGGAGTTGGGATCGTCTCGGATATAGGGTTCTTCGCTGGCGTAGGCCACGTAGCAGATCGATTCACCACTGGCAGCCGTATGGAAGGCGATCGCTGTGGGAGAACTGTAGGGAGTCAAGACACTGAACTGCAGCTCTCCCGTGGCCCGATCCATGCAGTACACCGTCTGCTCATCGCGATCGCACACCCATAGCTCT
>DATNRH010001059.1 GCA_036703605.1 Candidatus Obscuribacterales bacterium
AAAAACTTGCCGTCATAGTAGATGCGCGATAGCCGTGGTACGGTGATCATCTCGTCGCTGAGCACCTCTTGCCAAAGATCCTCAACCTCCGTCACTTTGGTGTAGAAACGGTGACCGCCGATATCAAATCGATAGTCTTTATAGGTTTCGGTGCGTGAGATTCCTCCAACGCGATCGCCACTTTCAAGTACCACAGCAGGACGTTGGTGTTTCGATAACTCATAGGCCGCAGTTAAACCTGCTGGCCCTGCACCCACAACGACAACAGGATTCAAACTCATGAACAGTAACTCTACTCACTCTTAAGAACGCAGGTATGGACGAATACTGAATCGATATAGACGAGGGGCGATCGCAGGGCAGGACAACCCCCTCCCCAAGGGCATGAAACTTGACTGATAGTCTGCACAGGAAACCTGATGGGCCATCTTCAGCCGCGCAGCATCTTCTGTACGAGGCAGAACCTCACGGTCTGCCCTCGATCCTTGCAGTGAGCTATGACACTGACGACAAGGAGCCATGGCGCACTTGGTGCCACTGCCAAGCATGGCGAATCATGTCATCAAGGTCGGGATACTTGGGAGCCCAGCCCAGAACAGCGGCGGCCTTTTGACCACTGCCTACGAGCGCTGGCGGATCACCAGGGCGGCGATCGCACTCCACCGCCGGCACCGGACGTCCTGTCACCCGTTCTGTGGCTTCAATCACTTGACGCACCGAGAATCCACCGCCATTGCCTAGGTTAAAGATATCGCTATCTCCCCCCTTCAGCAGGTGTTCTAGCCCCAAAATATGGGCATCGGCTAGATCACAAACATGGATATAATCCCGGATGCAGGTGCCATCTTCCGTGGGGTAATCCGTGCCAAAAATCGACAGAGATTCCCGTCGCCCTAGAGCAGTCATCAAGGCCAGGGGAATCAGATGGGTTTCAGGATTATGGTCTTCCCCTAAGCGCCCTTGGGGATCAGCACCGGCGGCATTGAAGTAGCGGAAGCAGATGGATTTAAGACCATAGGCGCTATCAAAATCCTTGAGAATGGTTTCCACCATCAGTTTGGTTTGCCCGTAGGCATTGATAGGAGCCTGGGGATGATCTTCCGGGATGGGGATTTGCTGGGGTACGCCATAGGTAGCGCAGGTGGATGAAAAGACTAGACGCTTGACACCCGCAGCCACCATGGCTTCTAACAGGGTCAAGGTGCCGCTGACGTTATTGCGGTAGTATTTTGCTGGATTGGTGGCCGACTCACCCACGTAGGCATAGGCAGCAAAGTGAATGACTGCGGCGACGGAGTAGTCTTGAAATACTTGATCTAAGAGGGAGCGATCGCTAATATCGCCCACAATTAAATCAACGTTTAAAACAGTTTCAACCAGATCTCGATGGCCGTAGACTAGATTATCTAAGACCACAACGTGGTAGCCAGCTTGCTTTAATTGGTCAACAGCATGGGAGCCAATATAGCCTGCTCCTCCAGTGACCAAAACAGTTGGTTTTTGTGGCTGCATAGTCATGTTCTAAAAGCTTCTCATGTTGAGTAAGGGCGTATTTGCCCAGCATAGTCTGACCTATGCCTCTGTGCTAGCGTTGGTGAATGCAGTGTGATTTATGCTACGCCCAGTATGGCATTGAAAATTGCGATCGCCAATTCTATCATCGAGTTTTTATTTGAAAAGAGCAAAAACTTTGCAAAGTAGAATTCAGTATGAAGAGGGCTTAAAGAGTCGTCAGATTACGTTGCTTTTGTGACGTAGATCCTTGAGGATGGTTATCAGAACGCCTAAGGTGTAGTTAATTTATAGAAGCCACGGCCAAGCCGATTTTGCAATTCACCCGTTGGGGCTTCTAACATCCGCATACATGACCGAAACTGAAATGTTCGTCAATTCTACGGATGCCACACAGCAGGCAAAAGGTTCATGGTGAACTAAACCATTATCTTGAACCCAGAGCATACTAGGCTGACGTGCATCCTACCATAGGGCGATCGTAGTAAATTACTTACCTCACTTTCTGGATAACATCATGGTTGGCTCAATTGA
>DATNRH010001060.1 GCA_036703605.1 Candidatus Obscuribacterales bacterium
CAAATCCAGCAGCAGCAAGGGGTACATGTAGTCACCCTCAATGCTGAGATGTCGATGCAGGCTGATACCAATCCCGATCTCGCTAACGTGATTCAGCAGGCAGAACTGGTGATTCCTGATGGAGCTGGCGTGGTGCTCTACCTACGGCTGCGGGGCAAGCGAGTGCAGCGCTGTCCTGGCATTGAATTAGCGGAATCACTCATTCGGCGATCGCCCGATGCTGGGGGAGAAGGCAAGGCCGCTTCTCTATTCTTTTACGGTGGTTCACCGGGAGTGGCGCAACAGGCCGCCGATCAATGGCAAAGCCAACTGCCCTCCTTGGCGATCGCCGGGGTGCAGCATGGCTACCTGAGTGCGGATGAACATCGAGACTTGTGCGAGACGCTGGCGGCAAAGCAGCCGGCCATTATTTTGGTTGGTTTGGGGGTGCCCCGCCAAGAGTTTTGGATCCATGAGCATCGACATCTTTGCCCCCAATCCATTTGGATTGGCGTGGGCGGCAGTTTTGATATTTGGGCTGGCACAAAAACCCGTGCTCCCCAGTGGCTGCGCGACAATCACTTGGAATGGACCTATCGGCTCTATCAAGAGCCTTGGCGCTGGCGGCGGATGTTGGCACTGCCAAAATTTGCCTGGCGGGCCCTGTGGCATGGTTAGTCTTGGGAGGTATTCATCAGCCCAAGGTTAACAACATCCCAAAGACTATGCTGGCTGAGCGAAGTCGTTTGTCCTGAAGCCAGACTACGCCAACGTGAAACGCCTCCCGAAGGGAGAAAGCCAAAACCCACCCAGACCATCTACTGTTCTAGAAGCTGTTGTAAAACATCGGGCGATCGCCGTCCAATCAGCCAATAGGTTGGCATTTGACCAATCCCCTTGATAAAAATCTCCCCTCGGCTTTCAAAGATATATTGATGCTTAATGAATTCATAGGTTTTGGGCGTAACTTGAATGCGACCAGGCTCGCCCCGAGACTCCATGCGAGACGCCACGTTGACGGTATCGCCCCAGAGGTCATAGCTAAATTTCTTGGTGCCGATCACCC
>DATNRH010001061.1 GCA_036703605.1 Candidatus Obscuribacterales bacterium
GGCGATCGCTGGGAAAGAGTAACCCGCCTTTGCTGACCCTATGGATTTGTTTGATCACCAAGCCGCCCAGCGCCGCCAAACCCACGCCCCCCTCGCTGACCTAGGGATTATTCACTGAAGAGAGCAAGAAGACTCTTCAGATCATGAGCCCATGCCCGTATTGCCTGAGTGAGCGAGGCGAAACCATGACTCCGACAGAGATTGAGCGCCATATTGCGCAGCACAGACCAGTTTGTTGCACAATTGTGCTGCCGATCAGGAGCCGCATCTTCCCTCAAAACCACATCCTTGACCCAATGGAGGGAATTCTCAATCGACCAATGACCGCGAATGCCTTGGGCAAAGTCTTGAGCACTCAAGGCTAGAGAACTCAAGTAAAAGTGCTCTTCCTCAAAAGCCTTCCCCTCTCGCCACCCATAACGCCGAACGCGAATTCCACTGCGGGGTTGGCACCACTGCGGCGCCAGCGTTGGCAGATGTTGAAACACATCGACCTGCCGATGAACGCGCCGACCATGACTGGTGTCCTGTTCCGCAAAGGTACTATCGGGCTGGGTTGTGTCGGCATGGGTTTGTAGATGAGCCAAGAGTTTCGGTTGATTCCCTTTCACCCCCACGAGATAGTCATTCCCCGCAGCCACAATCAACTGAATTGTTTTTTTTGAGTATGAAGAGCATCCAACGTCAACACGACATTACTCAACTGCAACGTCTCAAGCAAATACTGCACCACCTTTTGTTCACTGTCAGCTTTGTTCTCAAACTGTTGCAGAGCAACGACAACACCTTGATGGTGACTGTAGACGGAGACTAAGCTGACAAAATTTTGACCGGCATTGTCAAAGTTGGAGACCGTGCCTTTGATGCTCTTACCATCAATGCTCAACCATTCACCCGGTGCAATCTCGACCGATTGGCTCATCCAACGGTGAAAGAGGTCAACCAGATGGATGAAATCGAGTTTCTGGAGAATGCGGCGATAGGTCGTGTCGGAGGGAGCTCGACCGCCATCAAGTCCGAGTTGGTGCGCGAGGGCGGGGTAATGACGTTGACCAAAGGCTTCGAGGGCGAGATAGGAGTGGCAGCCACTGAGGATGCCCATAATGAGCAGCAGTAGAAGCACCCAAAGGGGATACTGGCGACCCCTGGAAGTGCGGAAGTCAGGGACTTGTTGGAGATAGGTTAATAAGCTGGTACTCATCAGCAGGGTGTAATGATGTTGTAGAGTCCAGGATAAACTTTCTCTCCTCAATGAATAATCCCTGCCCCGCAGGGGGGAGGTGGGTCAACAGTCAGCAGTGCGAGTAACGGTCAAACAAGAAAGTCTCACGGCCCCACAACTCTGACATTATGATGAAAAGGCTTGATCTCGGTCAGGCCTTTTCATCATTCTGATGGCATCTTCATTTTTAGGATTAGCAGCGGGATATGGCGATCTTGACCCTCGATCAACGCAATTACTACTATGTGCTAGAGGCCGAGCGCACGGGGATTCACAAGTCGATTTTGGCGGCGTTGGATCAGGTACACCAGTCGCCCCCCCTCGAAGACGA
>DATNRH010001062.1 GCA_036703605.1 Candidatus Obscuribacterales bacterium
ATCAGTGGCCAGCAGCGTTGAGCCTTGGTAGAAGATTTCCTTCGTGTAAGGGTCGGCGATGAAGTCTTCGTTGCTTAGGAAGGTGCCGCCCGCGCCAGAGCCCGCAGCACCATTCTTAATAAAGCCAAACTCATCCACACTATTAAACAGGTACGGGGCGAAGCTGAATGCTGCCGATCCAGCTGCCCGTGCCGCCCCGATTGGGAAGAACTCTGCGGGAGGCTCGCTGCCGCCTAGGTAGGAGACGCGTAGCACATCGAGCGGGCTCGAAGGGATGGTATGGGATACCTCCTTCGCTGTGGGCATGGCCGCTGTCTTGAACTTGATGGTGTATCGCACACCGTAGTTGGTCTGTTTGATGAACACGCCAGCCTCGCCAGGCTGCACCCAGGAGGCCACAGTCTTCCCAGGTGCCCCAACTACGACAGTGTTGCGGTTAAGGACAAACATACTATCTGCAATAGCCTGCCCCCGCACATCATTGTATTCCACACCAGACAGGTACGACGTGTCACCCTGGACGATGTACTCGAAACCCGTGAGGTCGAAGGCTTTGATGTCGTCGTCCCCGATCAACAGCACGTACTCCGCGCCATCCCGCTCAAGAGTGAATGCCTGGTAGCCGCTATAATCCCCTTCAAGGTCCGCAATAAACTTTGTAGGATACCGCTTTTGCGCACCCTCTGAGGCCAGGAACTCAATGTTGTTTGCATCCTCCACCAAGTTCGCATTGCGGATGGCGGGGGACTGCTGAGAGATTCCACCCAGAAAGGAGGGGATTGAATAGCGTTCAGTCATTAACTGTTAGTGTTTCTTTGTGCGCCAGGCACGTACTGAGAGCCACGGAGCGTGGGCATGGTAGGATCATCCAGCATGTTATATTGCGCTGCCTGGGTATCCATATCCAGCAACGATGCACGCGCGGTGATCTCCTCTTGGTAGAGGTTTTGACGATTCTCCTGCGCCCCTACGTGTGTCTCGTACACCTTACGGGAAGCCTTGGCAATGATGTACTTGCGGGCTTCCTCTGATAGTTCATCCCAGTCAAGCAGGATGAG
>DATNRH010001063.1 GCA_036703605.1 Candidatus Obscuribacterales bacterium
GTAGCCTGTTGGGAAAAGTCTAAGGTGAGGGTAGATGTTACGATTCATACCTAGCTTCAGCGCAGATTGGACAAGCTGCTGATCCAAGTGAGAACTGATGACGCTAAGCGATCGCTCAGGCATACTACCCATCCATAAGTCTTTTTGCTTAGATGATGAGTTACGCTAGACAAAAAAGAAACGTTTAAGACGGTGACTACTAACTATAAGGTTGGCCCCTCGCTTGGCTGCACGTTTTGTCATGTACAGGTGCGCACCATGGTGATGTCTATCGACTGCTGTGGGTTGCATGGGCTTTAGCAACCAGACAGCTTGATATACAATACAGCCCTCATAACTGACCGTACTTTAATATCTTTTTATACCTAACGCATGTCTTACGCCACTGATATTCTGATTGTTGATGACACCCCCGCCGATCTTCATCTGATTACGCACCTACTCAAAGCGGCTGGCTATACTCTTCGCGTGGCCCAAACGGGAGCTACAGCCCTCAAGTCTGTGCAGATGCGATCGCCAGATTTGGTGCTGCTGGATATCAAGATGCCCGATATAGATGGCTACACCATTTGCCAACATATTTGCGCCAAAGCGCCATTAGATCATATTCCCGTGATTTTTATCAGTGCCCTAGAGCAAAGCCTCAACAAGGTGAAAGCCTTTAAGGCAGGCGGTATTGACTATGTCACCAAACCCTACGAGGCAGAAGAACTGCTAGCGCGCATTCAGCTTCACCTCAGCACCCAAAAGCTGAAGCACAGCATCCAGAAGCAAAACCAAGATCTGCGGGCCCAGGAAGAACGATGGCAACTGCTGTTGCAGGGTACCCAAGACAATATTTTTGATTGGACTATTCAAACAGGGGAGATCATTGCCTCTGCCTCAAACCTGCTTGGCTATGATCAGCACGAGCTACCGCAACAGTTTGATACTTGGGTCTCTTTAATTCATCCAGACGATCGCGATCGCACCCTACAGACCCTCAATGCCTACCTCAATCAAGAGCTGCCGAAACATCACCTTGAACTGCGAATGCGCTGTAAAGACGGCAGCTATAAGTGGATTCTGTCGCGCGGGCAAGCTACCTGGGCCGCAGACGGTACGCCGCTGCGCATGGTAGGCATTCACAATGACATTAGCGATCGCAAACAGGCAGAACTCGCCTTAAAAAACCAGCTTCGCAAGACTCTGCTAATCCAACGAATTACCGATCGCATTCGTCAATGCTTAGATGCCGATCAAATTTTTCAAACAACCGTCTCTCAGTTAGGCATCACCTTTCAGGTCAACCGCTGCCTGATCCAGCGCTACACCGAAGAAGTATCTCCTTCTGTCCCTTTTGTCGCGGAGTATCTGTCCGATCCATCCATCAGTTCTGTGCGTGCCATCAAGATTCCTGTCGAAGGCAATCCCCATCTACAGCAGTTGCTCAGCCAGCCTCAGGCGATCGCCAGCGATGATGTTTTAGCCGATCCGTTGCTCAACCAAGCCGCAGATCTTTGCCGTCAAATTAACCTACAGTCGATGCTGGCAGTGGGCACCTTTTACCAAGGCAAAGCCAATGGTGTGATTAGTCTGCACCAGTGCGATCACCTTCGAACCTGGACCTTGGAGGAAATTGATCTAATCGAAGCCGTGGCAGATCAAATGGGAATTGCGATCGCCCAAGTCCACCTGATGGAACAAGAACGCCAACAACGCCAAGCGCTAGAACAAAGCAATCGATCGCTGCAGCTAGCAAAACGAGATGCGGATGATGCCAACCAAGCCAAAAGTCGTTTTCTGGCCAACATGAGCCATGAATTACGCACGCCGCTCAATGCCATTCTGGGTTACGCCCAACTGTTGGTCAACGACGTCACCCTCTCTCTCCAGCATCAAAAATATAGTCAAGTCATTCTCAGCAGCGGTGATTACCTTTTAAAGTTGGTCAATGACATTCTTGACCTAGCCCGCGTGGAATCTGGATGCATCACCCAGGAAGCCAGCCCATGCCACCTGCCATCCCTGCTCGAAGCACTCCACAGCCTTTTCCAGCAAACTGCCAGCAGGAAAGGTCTCAGCTTGACCCTAGAGCTTGATACTGATCTCCCCAACTATATTATTGTAGATAGCCAAAAACTACGGCAGGTGCTGATCAATCTCCTCGCGAACGCGCTGAAATTTACCCAAGAAGGCGGTGTTATTCTGCGGGTGCTGGTGGAGTCGGCGTTGCTCAAAGACGACTCCGCTTCCTTCTCGGAGATGTTCCTTGCCTTTCAGGTGGAAGATACGGGCATTGGCATTGCGCCGGAGGAACAGTCCTATATTTTTCAAGCCTTTGAACAAACTCCGGTCGGGCGGCGGTTATCCAACAGTACGGGACTGGGGCTTTCCATTAGTCAACATTTAGTGGCGGCGCTGGGTGGACATTTACAGGTGCGCAGTGACGTCAATCGCGGCAGTATCTTCTATTTCACCCTGCCGGTGCAGACGATGGAAAACGGTGTGACGCCAGACCATCAGGACACCGCCTGGGGTATGGCGTGCCTCGTGCCCAATCAAGCCGTTCAATGCATTCTCATTGTGGACGACCAAGCCACAAGCCAGCAGCTCCTAGTCGATGCTTTAGCGCCCATGGGCTTTAATATCCTCACGGCAACGACGGGAAAGCAAGCCTTGCTCACCTGGCAAACCCATCAGCCTGACCTCATCTTGATGGATTTTGGATTACCTGATCAAGACGGAGGGCAGGTGGTGCAGCAGATTCGCCGGGCAGAACAGATGCGCCAGCAACCCCAAACTCCGATTTTTATGATGTCTGCCAGTGTGCTAGAGAGCGATCGCTTCAATCTAGCCACCGCCGACTGCCAGGCGTTCCTAGAAAAACCCATTCACCTATCCCATCTTATCCAAAAGATTGCCCAGCACCTGAATCTAGACCTTCAGTCCATCCCCGCAGAAGATTACCGCTCTGTCTCGCTCTCTAAACTGCTCAGCCTGACCTACCAGGATCTACAGGTCATGCCTCGCGATTGGATCCAAGAGCTTTATACCTTGGCCACGCAGTGCAGCAGCGATCGCATTGATGCCCTCATTGGACAAATTCCTGATGACCATATTGCCCTCAGGCAAGCCCTAGCGTACTACAACTACAACATTGATATTGGCACCATTATGAAGTTGGCGCGCCAATGCCTAGATCAACCGACTGACTAAGCGATCGCTGGGATGGGTACCGCTGTAACCCACAAGACTCGTGCAAGACGACGCGTACTCGATCGGTGCGACCAGTGGTAGGGTGCTGTTAGGCATAGCCGTAACGCAGCATCTCTAAGGTGCGTTCAACCAGCATCCTAAAAGTTCGCCACAAACGACGTCAGTCTTGTCCAGGTTTCACAGCCTCTTCTAAGGTTTACCCTCTAGAATGAGCCGTAGCGATTTTTAAGGCTCTCTCAGCCAGATGCCTCTAGACCGAGTCCTATAGAATCTGGATGAACGAGACGTGCGGTTCTATATCTGCCTCGGGATGCGATCGCCATCCATGGGGCGGGAAGGGCACGCAAGGCTGGTCAGGCTAGCGTTGCTTATCATCCAACTTTTATAGCTATGCCGAGTCCATGAGCGCAGGGCAGCCATCAATTAGGTTAATCATCCACTAGGACAGGAAGAACCATGGAAGCGAAGGACTTAACCGCATTAATTCACCCAATGCTTGCAGTGGTGATCGTATTTCCCTTAATTGGCATGGTGGTACGGCTGGCCGTACTCACCCGCCAGCGACGGCTGCAGGTCACCGATCATCAAAAGAGTAAAATTGCACCCACCACCGGCCCCGATCATTTGCAGCTCGGTCGTTGGCTAGCCGCTTGGGTGGTGGCGATCACGCTGATTGCCTTACTCTATTCTATCGTCGTCAAGTCGATCTTACCTAATCAGCTTTGGAGCGCCGATCCCTTTAAGTTTGTTTTTCTTATTCTCTTATTTGTCGCTACGATCGCCTCATTTGCCCTGTTATATATAGCAAAGCCACCCCTCTGGCGCGGCATCTTTGCCACCTTGACCGGGATGGGATTGGTGATCCTAGGCTGCCAAGATGGTGTCTTTCGCCGGGGCTATGAGTGGTACACCTCTCACTACTATTACGGGATTATCGCAGCACTTTTGATGGTGTTTTCCCTGGCGATCGTGGCAGATATCTACAAAGATCGCCAACACCGCTGGCGCAGAGCCCACATGGTCTTGAATAGCATCGCGGTGCTGTTATTTATTGGCCAGGGGTTCACGGGCACCCGAGATCTCTTGGAAATTCCCCTCAGTTGGCAAATGCCTTACATTTACCAGTGCGATTTTGAGAATCTCACCTGTCCACAGCCTAGCGATGGTGAAGGCGGTTGATCCACGGGCGATCGCTCCCTGGTTTTCACCAATCCAGAGCAGCGATCGCCCCGAAGTCTAACTGTCTAACTGCGCGGCTCTACGCCAAACTTCTCCACCAGAGCGTCCCGCACGTTCCGATGGGTGGTTTCCACTTCCTCATCGGTTAAGGTGCGATCGCTGGCCCGATAGACCAAACGGAAGGCCAAACTGCGCTTGCCGTCTGGGACGTTTTGCCCGCGATAGTCATCAAACAAAGCCACCGACTCTAGCAATGCGCCACCGGCTTTTAGCATGACCCGCTCTAGCTCCACCACCGACGTTTGCAGTGACGCATCGAAGGCAATATCGCGATCGGAGGCAGGATACACCGAGTAGGGCTGGAAGATTGGCATCACCAGCTCTTCTCGGTTCATCTCATCAAGAATGGCATCGAGATCTAGCTCAAATCCATAGACCTCGTTGGGCAGCCCCCGCTGTTCACAGATCTGGGGATGGAGTTGTCCAAACGTGCCCAGTCGATTGCCATGGATCCATAGGGAAGCTGTTCGTCCAGGATGCAGCAAGCTATTGCGGCGATCGGGTTGGTATTCCACCGTCAAACCCAAGCGATCGAACAGGCTCTCAAGAACACCTTTAGCGTCATACCAGGTCATGGGCGCTTCCTGTCCACTGGTCGTCCAGCGGTTCTGACGGGCGTCCCCGCCCAGAATGCCGCCCACCCGATCCATTTCATCAAACCCATCTTCGTCGCGCCAAAACACGCGCCCGATCTCAAACCCGTTCAGGGCACCATTCCCCTGCTCTAGGTTGTACTGAAAGGCATCCATCAACCCCGGCAAGAGTTCTGTCCGCAAGGCAGAATATTCAACCAGCAACGGGTTCGCCAAGGCCACCTGATTGCCAGACTCGGCTTTGACCAACGAGTAATGAATCAGTTCTGTGAGCCCCACAGCCTGGCAGGCAGCCTTCAGCTTACGCACCACAGTCTGCTCAAAGGAAAGGTAGCCCGCTTCGCTTTTATCGGGGAGGGTATCGCAAAAGTTGTTGTAGCCGTAGAGGCGGGCCACTTCTTCAATCAGGTCAATTTCGCGCTGCAGGTCGCGATCGCGGTAGGGGGGAATGGAGACCTGCCATTCACCGTCATTTTCCATTGCCTCTAGGTCGCAGCCCAGGGCCGTAAGAATCCGCTCAATATCGGCGGCTTGCAGTTCTCCCACCTCCGAGGCATCGCCGGCTTTATCTCGGGCCACCACAATGGGCCCGAGGATATCGTTCACCCGTTCAAGACGCAGGGTAACGATACGCTGGCTATGATCGGGGCGGTCATCCACCAAAGCCTGGTCACCCACAGTGCCGCCCGCCAGTTCCATGATCAGGTGCAGGGCCCGCTGGGCAGCGATCGCCAACCCGGCTGGATTGACGCCACGCTCATAGCGAGAAGAGGCCTCAGTGCGTAGAGATTGACTGCGGGCAGAGCGACGAATGGTGGCTGGCTCAAACCAGGCTGCTTCCAGCACTAGATTCTGGGTCTGAGCATGGACTTCCGTCTCAGCTCCGCCCATCACCCCCGCCAGGGCCACGGGATGGTCGTTAGCAGTAATCACCAGAGCCTGAGAGGACAGCGATCGCGCTTGCCCATCCAAGGTCGTCAGAGTTTCATCCCCCTGGGCAAAGCGTACGCCAAGCTGCACCTCTGGGCTACCGGTCACGGTCTGCAAGCGATCGGCATCAAAAGCATGGAGCGGTTGCCCCCACTCCAGCAAGACATAGTTGGTGATATCCACCACGTTGTTGATCGGACGGGTGCCCGCCGCCTGCAGCCGCTGCTGTAGCCACTTGGGCGACGGAGCAATCTGCACGCCTTGAATCCGGGTGCCTTGGTAGATAGGACAGGCCTCCCGTTCCGTTATGGCTAGCGTGATGGACGTGCCTACCGTCGTGTTCACCAACGGCACCTCCGGCAAATGCAGCGCCGCACCGGTAATCGCCGCCACTTCCCGCGCAATGCCCACCATACTCAACGCATCGGCACGGTTGGCGGTGGAGGTGAGGTCTAGCACCACATCATCAAGGCCTAGGTAGGGCCGGACATCTTGACCGGGCTTCAGACTATCGCCGGTGAAGACGTGAATACCGTCCGACTCTTTTTCTAAACCCAGTTCACTCAAGGAGCAGATCATGCCCTCCGACGGCACGCCCCGCAGCTTCCGAGGACGAATTTTCAGGTCTACCTTAGGCAAATAGCTGCCCACCGTCGCGACGGGTACGAACAGGTTAGCCTGCACATTGGCCGCACCACAGACAATCGTCGAGGGCTGATCGGTACCAATGTCCACCTGGCAGACGCTGAGCTTATCGGCATCAGGGTGGGGGTCTCGCTGGAGAACACGCCCAATGACCACCCCATCAGCCCAGGTGCGTCGGTCTTCGATGTCTTCAACTTCGAAGCCAGCCATTGTTAGCACATCGGCTAATTCTTCGGGAGATAGAGTGATGTCAACTAGTTCGTTCAACCAGTTCAAGGAGATACGCATGGCTGTGCTTTAGATGTGATCGGATGGATGTGGACGTTGGTGGGTTGACCGGTGCAGAACTTGAGTCCCGCGTCTTTCAGTCTTAGGGCATGGGAGCCAACCCGTATGGACTAGACTCCGAGGCTCATCGTCTCTGCCCTGAGCCCTAGGCTAGAACCCCGCAGGTTGCGCTGGAATCCCGCAGGTGACGACCAGCGCTGCACGACCCATTAGGGATATCGCTCAACTCACGCTGCTGGTCTGCAGGACAAACCTTCCCTAGCGTATTCTACCGTTGAACCGCCGTCTGCCGCGCTGCTGACTGGAGAGCTGCAGCAAACTCGATCAATCGCCACGGCCATCCATTACGACCGCCATCCATCACAACTACCATCCATCACAACCTCGACTGACCGTCATGGAGACCTGTACCCCTCCAAGCCTGGGCTTTGGCAGCTCCGTATATTTACGGAGACTTTACATAGTCTTTAAACCCTTAATCAGGAATTGGAATGTATTTTTTGTATCACTTTAAAGACAGGCGGGAACACTCAGCCTAGTCTAGGTAGTCAATACGATCAGGGGATACTAGCCCTACCATTCAAGATGGTACAACTTGTACATCGAGGTAGGGGTCGCGATCGCTCAGTTACGAAAATCACTCTACCCATACGGAATAGCTGCCCCCCTGCTATCCTAAAACACCGGTGACGCTGTGCTACTAAATCCAGGATGTTGCAGGCGATCGCAGACTAGACAGACCAAGAGCATCTCCTCTAGACCATGGAGGACAGGTGGGATGACTATCAGGAGGCCAACCCGTATGGGTTGAGCTAGATCCTGGCTCTCAGGCAAAGCTTGTTCTCAGGCGAATCATTATCTTCAATTGTTTCACGAGGTCAAACCGTTATGAACATTTTTCAACGCTCGGCTGTTGTGTTAACCGCCTGCGCGATGACCACTGGTGCAATGGCAACGGTCGTGCAGCCAGCTCGGGCAGACTACCAATCCTTTAGCCTTGCCCCTGGTTTCACACCCGATCCTCAAGTTGGTACCGGTCTCTCTGGTGGCTCCCATCGGACGACAGACTGTGGTTTTACCGATTTACCCTCTGCCCCCGACCACGTTTTGACGGTGACGCGTCCATTTAGCTTCCTCCGCGCATCGGTGGAAGCTCCCGGAGATGTGACGCTGTTGATTGATGGCCCAGATGGCCGCTACTGTTCTGATGACGTGAATGGTTTGATGCCAGAAATTTCCGGCTCTTGGCCCGCTGGCACCTACTATATCTGGATTGGTGACTTTGTCGGCAACCCGGCAGGAGCCTACCGCTATCAGCTCTTCCTGAGCGAATTCTAGAGGTTGAGGCAGCGATCGCAGGAGCGCATCCACACCACTACTCCGGCCCGCTACCCTAACAAAGCAACGAGGAGGACACCATGACGGCTCCTCCTCGTTTTGTCTATGCAGCATCTGCTTATGTAGCCCTAAGGCACTGCTAGAACTGACCGCTAGGGTGCAGCACCAGTGGCAGCTTGGAGCCTAGCCCGCGCCCGCTTCAGCGCTTGCTTAGCTTGGATTTTTTCTTGACGGTTGTCGCTGCTCTCGACTTGCTTAGCCTTGGTTTCAGCCTCATCATAGGTGCTACGAGCTTCTTCGGGATCAATGGAGTCACCGCGCTCCGCACCATTGACCAAGATGGTCACTTCATTGCTTTCCACTTCAGCAAAGCCGCCCATGAGGGCGATCGCCACCCAGCTTTTCTCAGACCGGACGCGCATGACGCCCGTATCCAGCGCTGTCAGCAAGGGTGCGTGTCCACCCAAAATTCCCAGTTGCCCTGTCGTACTGGGAAGGATGACCTCTTCCGCATCCGAGTCCCAGACCGTTTTATCAGGAGCAATGACTCGAACAGTTAATGCCATGATGTTTTGTCACACTAAAATAGTACATATGAATAGGGGCTGAGGGTTGCGCAAGCCCATCCCTCAGCCCAGCAGAGAATCTTAGCCCTGAGCCTTCATCTTTTCAGCCTTGGCGATCGCTTCGTTGATATCGCCGACTAGGTAGAACGCTTGCTCAGGCAGGTCATCCAATTCACCAGCCAGAATCATGTTGAAGCCCTTGATGGTGTCTTCCAACTTGACGTACTTACCAGGAGAGCCGGTGAAGACTTCTGCCACGAAGAAGGGCTGGGATAGGAAGCGCTCAATCTTCCGCGCCCGCGCCACGATCAGGCGATCTTCTTCCGACAATTCATCCAAACCAAGAATGGCAATGATGTCTTGCAGCTCTTTGTAGCGCTGCAGGGTAGACTGCACGTTCCGAGCGGTTTGGTAGTGCTCTTCACCCACGATGGAGGGCTGCAGCATGGTGGAGGCAGAATCTAGAGGATCCACAGCAGGATAAATGCCCTTGGAGGCTAGACCCCGAGAAAGCACCGTGGTTCCATCCAAGTGGGCGAAGGTGGTGGCAGGAGCAGGGTCAGTCAAGTCATCCGCTGGTACGTAGACCGCTTGGATCGAGGTGATCGAACCTTCGGTGGTGGAGGTGATGCGCTCTTGCAGGTCACCCACGTCGGTACCCAGGGTGGGCTGGTATCCCACAGCAGACGGCATCCGACCCAGTAGTGCGGACACTTCGGAACCGGCTTGCACAAACCGGAAGATGTTGTCCACAAACAGCAATACGTCTTGCTTGTTGGTGTCGCGGAAGTATTCAGCCATGGTCAAGGCCGATAGACCCACCCGCATCCGGGCTCCGGGGGGCTCGTTCATTTGACCGTAGACCAGGGCAATTTTCGATTCGTTGAGGTTATCGGGGTTGATCACCTTGGACTCGATCATTTCGTTGTACAGGTCATTGCCTTCGCGGGTGCGTTCGCCCACACCTGCAAACACCGATACGCCACCGTGTTGGGTAGCGATGTTGTTGATCAATTCCATCATGATCACGGTCTTGCCCACACCTGCACCGCCAAACAGGCCAATCTTGCCGCCGCGACGGTAGGGGGTGAGTAGGTCAATCACCTTGATGCCGGTTTCAAACACGGAGGGGGTGGTTTCCAAGTCGGTTAACTTGGGAGCCTCGCGGTGGATAGGGGAGGTTTGCTCGTTACCAACGGGGCCCTTGCGGTCTACGGGTTCGCCGAGGACGTTAAAGATGCGTCCGAGGGTCGCCGTTCCCACTGGCACACTGATGGGCGCACCGGTATCTACCACTTCCATGCCGCGGATCAGTCCGTCGGTTGAACTCATGGCAACCGAGCGCACTTGGCTATCGCCCAGAAGCTGTTGAACTTCGCAAGTTACGGAAACCTCTTGCCCGGCAGTGTTCGTGCCCTTGATGGTAAGAGCGTTATAAATTCTAGGAAGTTCACCGCTGTTGAATTTGATGTCTACAACGGGGCCAATAACTTGGGTAACGTAACCGACGTTTGTCTTTTCTGCTGTGGTGACCATGTTTACGCCTATCGTGTGTCAGCTATGTCTGGATTCTTTTTTAAAGACGGTCTTGTCGTGTGGCGATTTATCCTGAACGATCGCGATCGCCATCATTTTTGCCACTTCCCAGATTATCACTGAGTGTAACAACAGATAAAGCTCTCTCGATGGGGTTTCGACAGATTCCACGAGTTCCTAGGGCGAAATGGGCCGGATTGAGCCGGCCCTAGGGAGCGATCGCCTATTCGCCAGTGACCGATAATCCATCGACCCAGATGCGCGGACAAACGCCACCGGGCAGCACCTCTGGCTCCGATTCTACGTAAATGATCGACTTGAGCAAATCGAGAAAATCGCCGGCGATGGTCGCAGAATCAACACTGATGCGATCGCCCTTGGTCACCAACCAACCATCGAAGGGCAGGGAGAAAGATCCTTGCAGCGCATTGACCCCGGCATGGAGCGCCGAGACATCGTCAATCCAAATCACCTGCTCGGCTTCATCCAGACTGTAGGTGGTGTCAGCCGGTTTGCCGGGCATCACGTGGTAGAAATGGGGGCTGACGGTGACCTTCGCGCCGATATTGGCATGGCCCGTGGGCGCAACGCCAAAGCGCTTGGCCGTACCTGCACTGTGCAAGAAGCCGGTGAGCACGCCCTCGGTGATGATCGGCACCCGGCGGGTGGGCGTGCCCTCGCCGTCAAAGGTTTCGATGGCCACGTTGTCGGGATGCAGGGCGTCATCGTAGACCGACAGCAGCGGCGAAGCGATCTCGGTGCCCAAGGACTCCGCCGTAGATAGACTTTGGTGATCCAAAATGCTCTGGGCGTTGTAGAGGTTGGAGAACGCGCCCAGCAGGCTGAGGAAGGCTTCTCCAGAGAACACCACCCGATATTTACCCGACTTCACCTTGGCGTAGTTGAGGTGGCTGATGGTTTTCTCCGCAGCTTCGCTCAAACAGCCTTGGATATCTAGACCATCCACGCTGGGGCCCATGCGATAGGCACCGGCACTGCGGGGCTTCTTGCCCTCCTGTTCGGTTTTGCTGTAGAGATACAGCGAGGCGTAGGAACGGGCGTCCACCCGCTGGGCTCCGTCGCTATTCAGGTAGAACTTGTCGATATCGCGCTGGGCCAGACCGTTGTAGGGAACACCAGCGATCGCTGGATGGGCTTGCAAGAGCTGATGTTCTGCATCCACCAAGGTTTTGATCAGCTCGGCCACCGCCGCCTGGGGAGCTTTGCTGGTGGGCATCTCGGGAATAGGCTTCGTTGCCTCTGGGCTAAAGTCGGCCACGTGGTCGGTCGCGCCAAACTGGCTGGCTTCCTGAGCTGTCTTCAGCGCCAGCTCCAGCCCCTTCGGATCCACATCGGTGGTGGAGGTGACGCCCATGCGGTTGTCGTCATTCCACACCCGCACAATCACACTAGAGCGCTGGGACGCCTTCACCTGCTTCGGTTCACCCTGATCGACCTGGACGCTGTTTTCATCCACCGAGGAACCAAACACGTCGTACTTAGTAATGTTCAACTGACGAGCGATCGCTTCTGCCGATGCAGCAATGTCTTGAATCTGAGTCATGGTTTAGCGACCTCCCACCGTAATTGAATCAACTTTGATGTGGGGTTGTCCCACGGTGACATAGATGCTGCCACTAATCGAACCGCAGAAGCCCGCAGCTAGCCCCAGATCCTTGGAGCACATGGAGATTTTGTTCATGATCTCCTTGGCTTCACCAATCAGAGTTGCGCCCTTCAGCGGCTTGGTAATTTTGCCGTTTTCAATCAAATAGGCTTCCGATACACCGAAGTTAAATTCTCCGGTGGGGCCAACGCTGCCGCCGCCCATTTGCTTACAGTAAATACCCTTCTCCACCGAGGCAAACAGATCCTCCACGGAGTAGTCGCCCGGTGCAATATAGGTATTGCGCATCCGGCTAGCAGCGGCATAGGTGTAGTTTTGGCGACGACCGCTGCCGGTGCGGGGATGCCCGGTGCGCAGGCTGCCAGCTCGGTCAGACAGGAAGTTCTTGAGAATGCCATTTTCGATCAGCAGGGTGCGTTGGGCAGGCATCCCTTCATCGTCCATATCAATAGTGCCGAAGGCTTGGTCAGTCAAACCTTCATCCCAGGCCGTGAGGTTTTCATGGGCAATTTTTTCGCCCTTCTTCTCCGCAAAAGGAGTGGTTTTCCGCTCAATTTGGGTGGTTTCCAACAGGTGCCCACAGGCTTCATGGAAAATCACGCCGCCAAACTGGTTGGCCATGATGATCGGATAGGTACCCGATTCCACATAGTCGGCATAGAGCATTTGCCCAGCCGATTCTGAGACGCCCGCCGCATCGATGCTATAGTCCCACGTGCGCAGGAAGGCCGGATCGCCACTGCTGCCCACCCGCTTGCTAATGGAGGCGCGATCGCTGCCATCGGCACAGAGCAGGCTATAGCCCACGGATTGATTGAGGCGAATATCCCGAGCAAAGACGCCATCGCTAGCCGCCACCAACACCTCTTGCCAATCCCGGAAATAGACCGCCCGGCGCGATTGGACATGCTTGGCTGTGGTTTGTAACGTAGCGTTGGCCGCCAGGAGCACATCACTCATCTCCCGCATGGAACTACAGTCGGTCAACCAAGACTCTTTCTGCCGCGCCGTGGCGTAGTCCCGCAGCAGTTCTAGGTTAATCGCCGGCACGAAGGAATTGGGGGCAGGCATGTTCAGCCCGAGAATCGACAACCCCTTTTCCAACGCCGTCTTCAACCCAGCAAAGGACAGGTCATTAGTGCTGACGTAGCAATCGGCCTTGCCGCGAAACACCCGCACGCCAGCGCCTGTAGACAGGCTGGGCGATAGGCTAGTGATGGCGTCATCTTCGGCCATGCAGCTAATGTAGTTGACGCGCTCTAGGAAAAATTCAACGAAGTCGGCCCCGGCAGCACGCCCTAGACCAAGCAGGGTGGAGAGGGGTGCCCGCCATGTTTCATCAAAGCGATCGCGAGGGGCGGAGTAGTCTAAGCTGGGCAGTTCCTTAGAGAGCAGAAGGGGGGTAGGTGGCATATAATGCGTCCTTAGTACTAACCGGATGACGGTGCATAGGGGTGAAAACCACAGCACATGGGCCTGTCAATCGCCAATCTGTTAAGCCCATACACCGTAGATCATCACAATCTGTTGGAAAACTTCAAAGTTCTCTCAGTCTAACAAACTTGCTTGGGTGCCTGGGCAGGGGGGCGATCCGTACCATTAGGGCGATCGCTGACGATGGCCAATACACACAACCCACAGCAGATCCAAGTGCCTGGCACTACCCAAGAACGATCAAAGCCTGATGCCTATGGCTCAGGAGGCTCATCAGCCAATCTTCCACCTCAAACCCGCCGATGGAGCGATCGCCTCTCACAGTGCAGCAGTTCAGAATGTTCATTGGAACTTCAAGCAACTTGCTGAACGTAGTGCTAGGTCTGTTGACTTACATCTACCGTGAAGCAAAAATATTGAACCAGCCTGAACGTATCATTCACTCAACACCTCAATGGAAAACATATTATTTTTGAACTTATCCTAAGGTACTCAAGAGTTAATAATCGCGAACTGAGGAGTCGTTAAAATCTCTCAAGCAAAGACGTTCAGAAATCTGTTGCCAGGGGACAGGTTAGAAAAACTCTAAGCAAACATCCCTTTTAATCTATAGGATGCGGGAGCGATCGCTTAAGGCATCAAGGCTTTATACAACGGTGCGTTACGGCTACGCCTAACAGCACGCTACAAAACGATTGATTGAGACTCCTTAGAAATTGATAGTCGATCCCACTCAAGTCAAGGTTATTGATCAACGATGCCTCACGATAAAAGTCCTTTGCGTTACCCAGGTGGCAAGTCCAAGGCTATCAGCAAGATAGTTCCACATATACCCTTAATGATTCATGAGTATAGAGAGCCTTTTATCGGTGGTGGATCGGTATTTTTAGCGGTTAAACAAGCATTCGGCGATCGCATCCAGTCTTATTGGATTAACGATCTCAACGTTGATCTCTATTACTTCTGGACATATGTGCAGAAAGATATTCATGTTCTTGCTGACGAAGTAGAAAGGATCAAGAACAATACCTCCAATGGTCGGGAACTCTTTAAAACGTTGACTCAGACCAACCAAGATTTAACTGAGTTTGAACGAGCAGTACGCTTCTTTGTCCTCAATCGCATCACGTTTTCTGGAACAGTAGATTCTGGAGGATATTCCCAACATGCATTTGAACATCGTTTCACCGATTCATCGATTGATCGTTTAAGAAAACTGGGTGCTCACTTGTCATCAACGTTAGTCACCAATGGCGACTATGAAACGTTGATCCGTCAGGATGGTGAAGGAGTTTTTATTTTTCTAGACCCACCCTACTTAAGTGCCACCAAGTCTAAGCTTTACGGCGTGAAGGGAAACTTGCACCTCGATTTTGACCATGAGCGCTTCGCCAAAATCATGCGGGAATGTCCCCATCAATGGCTGATTACCTATGATGATTCTCCCAAGATTCGGGAGCTTTTTAGTTTCGCAACGATTGTTGAATGGACGCTGCAATATGGCATGAATAACTATAAGCAAACGTCTGCCGCAGAAGGGCAGGAACTGATGATCAAAAACTATTAAGTAGAAGAACATAACGCTTGGTAAGCATTTCGACTGCGCTCAATGCTCCAATCCTGACAAGAAGAGGGTTGAGCGGAGTCGAAACCCGGTCACGTAGCTTCATTGAATTGAGTCCATCTGCTTAGTGGCTTTGGAGCGATCGCTAGCGCCTATCAGGACAGCGTGGGTAGCCCTTGTCCATGCCGAAAACCGTCAACCTTGTGTCCCAACACTCCTACAATGAAGGGCAACTAGTTCTGATTGGTGACCCTATATGGCTATTTCCTATCGGGCTGAAGTGCAGCGCGTTCTTGTCATTACCCTTGTGCTTAATATCTTGGTCGCGGTGCTAAAAGCCATCATTGGCAGCCTCACCGGTTCCCTCAGCCTCATCGCCGATGCCCTCCACAGCACGACTGATGGCGTGAATAACATCCTCGGCTTGGTCACCAATCACCTCTCCTCCCCCGAACCCGATCGCGACCATCCCTATGGCCATCAAAAGTTTGAAGCACTGGGTGCCTTGGGCATTGCGGCTTTCTTGGGCATTGCCTGTTATGAAATTATTCAAGGGGCGATCGCTCGCCTGTTGAACGCTACTGATCCAGTCCAGGTTTCAGGTCTAGATCTATGGGTTTTGCTGGGGGTGCTGGGTATTAACATCGGTGTGGCAGTCTATGAACGGCGAGTGGGTCATCGCATCGGCAGCACGATTTTGATCGCTGACGCTTACCACACCATGAGTGATGTATGGATTACCATCAGCGTCTTGGCGGGGCTCCTGGGAATTTGGATCTGGGATATTCAATGGCTAGACTTGGTGTTGGTCTTTCCCGTTGTGATTTTGGTAGCCCAAAGCTGTTGGTCGGTGCTGAAAACCAATTTGCCTTGGCTGGTGGATGAGGTGGCGATCGCCCCTGAAGCCATTCAAGCGGCGGCGCTAGAAGTTCCAGGGGTGCTCAACTGCCACAACATTGCCTCACGGGGCATGATGGGACGCCAGATTTTCATGGAAATGCACCTAGTGGTCGAGGCGGCAGACGTTAAAACTGCCCACGACATTACCGAGCAGGTCGAGGATCATCTCAATCAGAAATATGGGCCAGCTCGCATCAACATTCACATTGAGCCGCCCTCCTATCAATCGGATCAGGTGGACTACAAGCCAGAACCTCACTAGGGACATTACAGCCGAGGCGACGTCCAACCCAGATCAGACAGCACCTGCTCCAAGGCCGTTAGCAGCAGCAGCACATTTTCGGGGCGGCTATTGAAACCCATCAACCCCACACGCCACACCTGGCCAGCCAAGTCACCGAGCCCGCCGCCAATTTCGATGTTGTAGTCCTGCAATAGCCGCCGGGTGACGGCTTTGCCATCAATCCCCTCAGGAATGCAGACGGTGGTCAAGGTGGGTAGACGGTAGTCGCGGGCCACGTGACAGGCTAGTCCCATGGCTTCCAAGCCTTCCCACAGCAGCTCGGCATTCGTTTGGTGGCGGGCCCAGCGGGCATCAAGACCTTCATCGGCGATCAACCGCAGGGACTCATGCAACGCGTAGGTCATGTTAATGGGGGCGGTGTGGTGGTAGGTGCGATCGCTTCCCCAGTATTTGGCCAGCAAGGATGCATCCAGATACCAGTTAGCCACCTTGGTATGGCGAGCCTGCAGCTTTTCTTCGGCCCGCGGCCCAAGGGTGAAGGGCGAAATGCCGGGCGGGCAGCTCAACCCTTTCTGGCTACAGCTATAGGCTAGATCTACGCCCCATTCATCTAAAAAGAGCGGCACGCCGCCTAGGCTCGTCACCGTATCGACCAACAGCAGGCAATCATACTCGCGGCATAGTTCTCCCACGCCTTCTAGAGGTTGACGCGCGCCGGTGGAAGTTTCGGCATGGACGAGGGCTAGCACCGAGGGACGATGGGTTTCCAGGGCATCCCGCAGGGTTTCTAGGCTAAAGACCTTGCCCCAGTCTTGATGGAGCGATCGCACATCTGCGCCATAGCGACCGGCCATGTCCACCATGCGGTGACCAAAATAGCCCATGACGCCAATCACGACGACATCACCCGGTTCAATCACATTGGCAAAGGTGGCTTCCATAGCAGCACTGCCGGTGCCGCTGATCGGATAGGTGAGGCGATTATGAGTCTGCCAGGCATAGCGCAGCAGCGTTTGGGTCTCGTCCATCAGGGCCAAAAAGCTGGGGTCTAAATGCCCCACCTGCCGCAGTGCCAAGGACTGGAGTACAAGAGGGTGGGCGTTAGACGGGCCGGGGCCCAGCAACAGCCGGGGGGGCATATTGACTTGAGACACCTGAACGCGGTGTTGATCATCAACCAAGGAAAGGGCAGAAGAGACCGTTGCCGTCATGAACCGTGATCCTTAAAGTGCAGTAGAGCGGTGAAGATGCAAGGCGAGCTATTGTTTATCATCATTTTCATCCAAAGGGCGATCGCCCTGCTCCATTCTCCCATAGGGATCTGGTTCGCGGCCAGATGCAACGATCCACAGAGGGCGATCGCCCTGATGGGGTAAGAACCTTGAGCCATGCAAAAAAATATGAAACCAGGCCGGTAGAATGGGCTATGGTTTGGGTTCATGGGTCTATGGTCACCTAACTGGCAGCCCTAAGCCCGAGCGCCCTCTATCCACCAGCCCTAACACCTATGATTGACCTTTATACCTTCGCTACCCCCAATGGCCGCAAAGTCTCGGTCATGCTGGAGGAAGTTGGCTTGCCCTACACCGTCCACTCCGTCCATATCGGGGAAGGGGAACAGTTCAGACCCGAGTTCATCAAGCTCAATCCTAATAGCAAGATTCCGGTGATTACGGATCAAGAAACGGGGCTAACGGTGTTTGAATCCGGCGCAATTTTGATTTACCTGGCTGAAAAAACCGCCAAGTTTTTACCCACCGATGCCCGCCAGCGCTACTCGGTGCTGCAATGGCTGATGTTTCAAATGGGCAGTGTAGGGCCCATGTTTGGGCAATTGAACCATTTCCGCCGCACGGCTCCCGAGAAACTTCCCTACGCCATCAACCGCTACGAACAGGAAACCATCCGGCTCTACGGCGTTCTGGATACCCAACTCCAGGATCGGGAGTACCTGAGCGGCGACTATTCCATTGCCGACATGGCCATCTACCCCTGGGTGGCCGCCTACGACTACATGGGCATGACCTTGGAGCACCATAGCCACCTCAGCCGTTGGGTGGAAACCATGAACAACCGTCCAGCAGTGCGACGGGGCATGGCAGTACCTAGCTAACCTATATCTAGAGATGGTCTGGACGATCCCGTCTAGATACCACAAAAGCCCCGCAGGGCGAGGCTTGTTGTGAAGCGATGATTTTGGTGAACCGGCTACTGAGCCACTGACGGAAGCCCAGCCACCTTGTTAACCTCGCCCTGACTCAGGCGCTCCCCGTGAACGCCACATCCGGAAACTTAGACTGGGCTTCGGACATCGGACGACGACGTCCTTCCTCTTGCCAGTAGTTGATGAGTTCCGTGGCACGGTTGAGCAATTCAATCCGATCCGTTTCAGAAATCCAATGCTTGGCTTCTAGCTCAGTTTTGAGCTGTTCCCACGCATCATTGCGGGGCCAGAAAAAGTAGGAGGTGAGCGGGCTGGTTCCCTTCCCTACAATTTGGTCAACGGCGATCGCCACGTTCTCATCCAGCCAGAGAACCTTTAACATAAACTTTGCCAATACAGCCTCCATCACAAACCTATCTGCACGACGTTGAAAACTCTACAATCCTCTATATTAGAGTATGTTTTCCCCAAATAGGGGCGATCGCTCCCTGTTCGGGCAGATTTATCCTGCGAGGTAGGTCAAGTGGCCTGGAAAACCTCGATGAGCGATCGCCCAATGCCAGTCCCACCCAGCATCAGGAGAGTTTAGAATGACCCCAGCCCCCATTCAAGCGATCGCCATCTTTGATATTGATGGGGTCTTGCGGGATGTGGGTGGATCCTACCGCCGCGCCCTTGCGGATACGGTGGAACACTACACCCAAGGGCACTATCGCCCTTCGCAAGCAGACATAGATGATCTCAAAGCCGAGGGCTGCTGGAATAATGATTGGGAAGGATCCCAGGAGCTGGTCTGCCGATATTTTGAAGCCCAGGGACAGGAGCGATCGCAGCTTGGCTTGGTCTATGAAGACCTAGTGGACTTCTTCCAGCGCCGCTATCGAGGCCCCGATCCCACGGATCCCGATCAATGGACGGGCTATATCTGCCAAGAACCGCTGTTGGTCGATGCAGACTACTTTGCCCAGTTGACCGACGCGGGCATTGCCTGGGGCTTTTTCAGCGGCGCTACGCGGGGCTCGGCACAGTATGTCTTAGAGCGGCGCATTGGTCTAGTCGATCCGATCTTAGTTGCCATGGAAGATGCACCGGGCAAACCCGATCCCACCGGCTTGTTTCAGGTCGTGGCGCAGCTTGAACAGAGGGCAACGCTACCGGCCCATCTGCCGGTGATCTATGCTGGGGATACGGTGGCCGATCTGCAAACCATTCACCAGGCCCGCCAGCAGAATGATCAACATTCCTGGTACGCCCTAGGCATTTTGCCCCCCCATGTGCAAACCGACGCTCACTACCAATCCGACTACGTCAACCTGCTGACCCAGCATGGAGCAGAAAAGGTACTGCCCAGCGTGCGCGATTTACAAGGCGACTTAGTCCATCGTCTGATTCAAGCGTGACGAGGCGATCGCTCCCTTCCTTGGAAACTGGGCTAGGTATTCTTCCCCCTGACGCTGGAGCACCGATCGCGCTACGGGTTTCAGACTAGATACATCAAAATGCTCTGAAAAAAGCGCTTGGATATCTGCCACGCGGGAGCCAAAGGGTGGGCCACCAGGGCGATTATGGGCCCAAAATAGACCAATAAACTGCCCGGTGGGTTTCAGAAGCTGCTGCGCCACTTGGACATAGGCAGGGCGTTGCTCAGGGGCGATCGCGCAGAAGCAGGTATGTTCCAGAACGTAGTCAAAACTATGATGCCAGTCGTCGGGTAGCTCAAAAATATTGTGCTGCTCAAACTGAGCGCTGAGCTGCTGTTCTTGAGCCAAGGCACGGGCCTGCTCCACGGCGGAGGGAGCAAAGTCAACGCCGACGACCTCAAAGCCATGGGATGCAAACCACAGGGCGTCATGGCCGCGTCCAGCTCCTAAAACCATCATCCGTCCAGGCTGGGGTTGACGATCGGTGAGCCAATCGACAAAGGCGAGGGCGGGCTGACCAAGATCCCAACGGGCAGTGTTTTCCTGATAGCGGTTTTCCCAAAAGTCAGGACTGAGAAATGAGGTACTCAAGCGATCGCCTCCATGGCTCAACATCTCTTCTTAGTATTGAGTCAAGGCTCTAGTTATGTCACCTCTCGTAGGTTATGAATGGCTATCTCCTCTCAAGAAAATATTGGCTTTGATGATAAGTTACTAGGGTAAGACGCCCATAGTGGAGTGTTGCAACGACACCATGCCTCAGTCGTTATATGGATAAGAATCAAGAACGATTCTATCCCGTGTATCCAGCCACAGATCACCTCCCGCAGAGAGTAGCGGCTGGTTGACAGACGACTCTTGATGGGGACTTGCCGCCGCGCCGATGCAGGTAAAACTGCCAGGTCGGTGACAATGAACTACCCCGCCGCAAGCGGACGGGGTATCAGATTCAAGATTGACGGCGTAGCCGTGATTTCATCCCCTAACGTTAACGTGTTGTCCGTTCATCAGGGCTTGGGCAGTATCGGCAAAGCAGTCTTGTCCTACATAGACTCATCGGCAATTAGTTGATCGACATCCAAATAGATGTAGTAGCTATAAGATCGATTGGTTTCAGGCTAAGAATTGATTGCTTCCCCTACTTTCAATTAAGTCTAATGACCAAAACGCTCTCCTACTGCCGCGATCGCCCCTCATACCATCGAGATGACGGTTGAAACGCGCGATCGCTCCCCTGTTTTCACTCGCCCAAAATCTATACGACATTAATTAACTCAGGCGGGGATGAGGCACATAGACGAGAACCTTGAGGGCGATCGCTCTCTGGAGGACATGGGCCGGCACGATATCCTAGGTAACGATGGAGAACAAGGCTTTATGTCGCGCTGCTAAGGAGAACAATGCATGGTACAAGATGCGATCGAAACCCAATCTATGAGCACAATCCAAAAAGTGCTGCATCGCCAACGGGAATTTTTTCAGACGGGTCAGACGAAAGATATCGGGTTTCGGCTACGACAACTGAAGACATTGCGGCAGGCTGTGGTAGATCATCAGGCACTGATTATTCAGGCGCTGGCTGCCGATCTACGCAAGCCTGAGTTTGAAGCTTATGCCACAGAAGTGGGTGTGGTCAGCGAAATCGATCACGCCATCAAACATCTCAAAACGTGGGCGAAGCCAACGCGAGTCTCCGTCCCCTTGACGCTGTTTCCCTCCTCTGCACAGGTTATTCCTGAACCCCTGGGCGTTGTGCTGATCATCTCCCCGTGGAATTATCCCTTTCAACTGATGATCTCACCGCTGGTGGGAGCGATCGCAGCAGGAAATTGTGCGATCCTCAAGCCCTCCGAAGTGGCTCCCCAAACCTCCCAGGCGATCGCTGATCTCATGCAGAAAACCTTCGATCCTAGCTACATAACGGTGGTGGAAGGAGGTGTGGAAACAAGTCAGGCGTTACTTCAGGAACGATACGATCATATCTTCTTTACTGGCGGCACCGAGGTGGGTCGCATTGTCATGGCTGCCGCTGCTCCCCATTTAACGCCGGTTACCCTAGAACTCGGCGGCAAAAGTCCTTGCATTGTGGACACCGACATTCACCTAGACCACGCCGCTCGGCGGATTGTTTGGGGGAAATTTCTCAATGCGGGACAAACCTGTATCGCGCCAGATTATGTACTGGTGAACCGCAAGGTGAAAGCTGCGTTGATGCCGGCTTTGGTTGAAACAGTCCGGACTTTTTACGGATCAGATCCGGCGGTGAGTCCTGATTATCCACGTCTGATCAGCGATCGCCATTTTGATCGAGTCAGCCGTCTGCTAGGTGCTGGGACGACGGTGATAGGCGGACAAACGGATCGTAGCGATCGCTATATTGCCCCCACGATTTTGGATGATGTCTCGCCCCATGATCCGATCATGCAAGATGAAATTTTTGGGCCAATTCTCCCCGTGCTTACCTATGATGAGTTAGAAGAAGCGATCGCTTTTGTTAACGAACGTCCTAAGCCCCTAGCACTCTATATCTTTTCCCGAGATACCCAGGTGCAAAATCGAATACTCTCGGCAACGTCGTCTGGCACGGTCTGTATCAATGATACGGTGATGCAAGTAACGGCGTCTAACTTACCCTTTGGGGGTGTGGGAGAGAGCGGCATGGGCAGCTACCACGGCAAGGCTAGCTTTGACACCTTTTCCCATCGGAAGAGTGTCTTGTCATCCTCGTTCTGGCTGGATATTAAAGGGCGCTATGCTCCCTATGCAGGTAAGCTAGATTTCTTGAAGAAGATCATTATGGGCGGTTGATCCAACCTAAACGTTGACGGTTGGGCGATCGCTCTTTATCACATCCCCTGTTAAACCGTTCAATAGGGCACCAGATGATCCAGTTCTCGATAGTCGGGCAAGGTGGTGGCGATCGCTTTTCCTTGGCGGAGCACTCGGCGATCGCTCTGGGGTCGGGAGAACAATTCGCTAAAGTTACGGGCTGAGAAGAGAATAAGATCGGCTGCTCGCCCCACACCAATCTCGCCAGCCGCAATCCCCATGATCTGCGCTGGGGTGCGGGTGATGGCGCGGGGCCAGGTGCCAATAGGGCGATCGAGTTGGGCGATACGCACCGATTGGGTCAGGGCCTCTAGGCCATCATGGTTGCCGTAGCCAAAGAAGGCATCGCGGCTGTTATCATTGGCGATCGCGACGGGAATTCCTTGGGCCCGTAACTCGTGGAGCAGGGTCACGCCTCGCCAACGCGGCATTCGCTGGGGCTGACGATCCTGTAAAAACAGATTGCACATTGGCAGGCTGACGATATTGATGCCCGCTTCTTTCACAAGGTGCATCGTTTTGCTGGCTTCATCTTCAGACTGAACGGATAAATTGCAGCAATGCCCGCAGAGAATTGGATAGGGAAACTCGTGGCGCAGGGCGGCGATCGCCACCTGACGCAGGGTGATGGAGGTGGGATCGTTGGTTTCATCGGTATGGAAATCAAGGGGCATCTGTCGTTCTTTGGCGAGGGCAAAGACTCGATCGAGCTGGTCATCCAGATCAGCGTTCATAATCGGCACACCGCCAATCATGCCGCCCACCTCTGCCATAGCATCGGCAAGCTGTTCTCCCCGAGGGGTCGTGTAGTCGTCGAGGGTCACTAGCGCTACGGCCTCTAGGGTAACGCGATCGCTCCAATCTGCTTTTAACTGTCGAAAAGCGGATAAGCTAGCGGCAATGGTGTTCTCAAAAATGTCTAGATGGGTACGAATGGCGACGGTGCCTTGGGCATAGGCGCACCGTACTCCAAAGTCCATTCGCTGATAGAGATCGGCTTCTGTCCAATGGCGCTTATCTGCTTCAATATGGGTTAAGGCACCCATGAACGTCCCGTCAGGATTGGGGGTGCGTGTCCAGGTATGGGATTTATCCAAATGAGTATGAATATCCACAAA
>DATNRH010001064.1 GCA_036703605.1 Candidatus Obscuribacterales bacterium
TAAACTGACGCTGGCCAATCAGAAAAAGCAGGACAACCGGTAGAGTTGCGATCGCCACCGCTGCCATCAACAGCGACCAGCTACTGGTGAACTGCTCCTGAAATTCGGCTAGGGCAAGCTGAACGGTGCGTAGTTCTGGACGAGTGGTAAACACCAGCGGCTTAAATAGATCGTTCCATTCGCCAATGAAGGTGAGTAGAACTAGGGTCACTACCGCCGGACGGGCTAAGGGAAACACCACTCGCCACAGCACCTGCCAGCGCGTGGCCCCATCTAGCATCGCGGCTTCTTCCAAATCGATCGGCAGAGACTGAAAACATTGCCGCATCCAAAAAATACCAAATCCACTAGCCGCCGTTGGCAAAATCAGCGCCGCGTAGGTATTGATCAAATGCCCCCAAGTGAGCACCATGAAGACTGGAATCACCAAAAGCTGGAACGGAATCACCAGGGTTGTCACGATCGCCAAGAGCAAGAGCCGACGGCCGCGAAACTGGAAACGAGCGATCGCATACCCCGCCAGAGTTGAGGTCAACACCTGCAGTAGGGTGACCGCTAAGGCCACCAGGGTGGAGTTAGCAAAACTCAGCAGGAAATGTCCCTGCTGCCAAGCCAGCCGATAGGATGTCCATGACCACGATCGCCCAGCAAAGGACACCGATTCTGCCCCCTCCCCCTGGAACGAGATGAGCAGCATGACGCCCAGGGGAGCCAGCACTAGCAGCGCCCCCAAACCAAGACCGACCACCGTCAGCCAAGCGATCGCCTGTGATTGCATCCACCGAACAAACCAGGATGTCTCCATCCCATCCTTTGGATCACTACTCACCGGGCACAACTCTTCGGGCATACGTCTCCAAGACAGACTTCAAGACAGAGGCATCGTTCAGATCTAGATCGTGAATCTAACACAGTCGGCTCGATGAGGTGATGGCTCCAGAGGAGGCGATCGGCTGAGACAGACATGGTTGGGATATCCAAGCGAGACGGTGCGTTACGGCTTTGCCTAGCAGCACCCTACAAAGATGCTGGGAGTCTCTATCGAGACGAACGGCAATCCTGAAACCTGTGCCATGATCGAGTAGATTGAAGCGATCATGAGCGATTAGATGCATCGATTGAAGCGATCGCGGGATCTAGATCCTCGTTCAAACTAGCTGAATCGCTTGCCAGTTCAGCAGCAAACAGGATCTGCTTGCCCATCGTGCCGTCGATTCACGGAGTCAATCGCTAGACTAGTATAAAGAACCCCATCATCAGCCCTTCAAGAACCATAGTTTGACCACAGCATTCAGATAGGTTCCCCCCTCCTGATGATGTTCTGAAGTTCCTCTATGGATCTTCTTGAACAGAACCAATACTCAGCGCAAAACCGTCGATTTTGCTGATCTAGCCAGAACTATTGATAAATATCCAACTTTGTTTTGTGCAAAAAAGATGCAATATTCCTATGGGTGAACCTGAATGCTTGTAAATCTCCCCCGAAACCTATTAGGGTGTAGGTTAAGGGAGGCCTGACCCAGCCCTCTGACTATATATATGAACAACCTGAGCGTACCGACCACGACTCTGACGCTTGTGTGGATCAAAGGCACCGTTTTGATTGAGGAGACGCAACGTTATGCCGCAGCTTGAGCTTAGCCCAGAACTTGATTTTCAGAGTGAAACCTACAAAGATGCGTACAGTCGCATCAATGCGATCGTCATTGAAGGAGAGCAAGAGGCATACGAGAACTACCAGCAACTCTCTGGTATGATGCCCGACAGCAAAGATGAGTTGCTGAAGCTCGCCAAAATGGAAAACCGCCACAAAAAGGGCTTCCAAGCATGTGGACGTAATCTAGACGTGTCGCCGGATATGGACTTTGCGAAAGAGTTCTTTTCCAGTCTGCATCAAAACTTTCAAACCGCAGCTGCGGAAGGCAAGATTGTTACCTGTCTTCTGATTCAGTCCTTGATCATCGAGTGTTTTGCGATCGCCGCCTACAACATCTATATCCCCGTCGCCGATGATTTTGCCCGCAAGATCACCGAAGGTGTTGTCAAAGACGAATATCTACACCTCAACTTTGGTGAAGAGTGGCTGAAGGCCAACTTTGAGACCGCCAAGGCTGAGCTAGAAGACGCCAATCGGCAAAACCTGCCCATCGTTTGGCGAATGCTGAACCAAGTGGAAGCTGATGCCCATGTTTTGGCGATGGAAAAGGAAGCCCTCGTCGAAGATTTCATGATCAGCTATGGTGAAGCCCTCAGCAACATTGGCTTCAACACTCGCGAAATTATGCGCATGTCTGCCTATGGGCTCACAGCGGCGTAAGATTGAAGTCCAGTTGAAGTTCAATTGAAGTTCATAGACCACGAACTGGGAGGTGCAGGCCATCTTCCAGTTTTTGAGTATCTGGGTCTGATCTGGGTATGGGATCTGGCCGGTCTAAGTATCTGGTGTCGGTTCTGCCTTAACGCGACGAATCGGCAGATTGGCAATCAGAGCCGTGGTGCGCTGATCATTCTCTAGGGAAAACTCGGTGCCATCGGAGTCAATTTCCACATAGCGAGACACCACCTCTAGAATTTCCTGGCGCATTTGTTCGAGCAGGGCCGGGGGTAGGTCAGCGCGATCGTGGGCTAGCACAATCTGCAAGCGCCGCTTTGCCGAGGTGCGGCTCGTTTCGGGCGTTCCGCGCGTGAGTAATCTGTCTATTAATTCACCGATCATGAGCTTTGCCACTTAAAGAGACGATGTGCAGTTTAGTTGTTCATCCAACCTATCCAGTTGCGCTGCTAAGCCGGCAGGGCTGCACCCAAACGATTGAAACATGTCATGTCAACGGAGATGACCACAGTTCCTCTTATCTAACGGGATGAACTCCTAAACATCCGCCGAATCCGCGAAAACAAATCATCATGGGCCGCACTCAGGTCTAGAAATGGCGTTTCTTCGCCATCCAAACGGCGGGCAATATTTTCAAAGGCGATCCCTGCGAGGGTGAGTTTTTCTGAGAGCACCAGCGGTTCGCCCCGATTAGTGGATACAATCACCCGTTCATCATCGGGAATGACGCCAATCAGGGGAATAGCTAGGATTTCCTGCACATCCTGCACCGACATCATCATGTCATCCCGCACCATCACCGGCTTGAGGCGGTTGACGATCAGCCGAATATTTTTAATATCATTGGCTTCCAAAAGCCCAATCACGCGATCGGCATCCCGCACCGCCGACACCTCTGGCGTTGTGACAATCAGCGCCTCTTTGGCAGCAATGGTGGCATTTTGAAACCCTTGCTCAATGCCCGCTGGACTGTCGATGATCACAAAATCAAAGGACTCGGTCAGCGATTCCACCAACTGCTTCATTTGCTCCGGCGTCACCGCATCCTTGGAGCGATTTTGGGCGGCGGGCAGCAGGGCGAGGTTGGGCTGCCGCTTGTCCTTCACCAAGGCTTGATCCAGCCGACAGTCGCCCGCCAGCACTTCCACGGCGGTGTAGACAATGCGATTTTCTAGCCCGAGGAGGAGATCGAGGTTTCTTAAACCAAAGTCTGCATCCACAACCGCGACCTTATGCCCTCGCTGGGCGATCGCCATCCCCAGGTTAGCGGAGCAGGTGGTCTTACCAACTCCACCCTTGCCAGACGTGATAACGATGATACGACTCATGGATTGTGGCGATTACCGAATAGACAACAACAGAGAGGTAGCGGAGCATTCATCTCAACCCCAGCACCCCGGGAAGCTCGAATCTGATGCTCGGTGGCAGATAGAACTCAGTCTATGTCACCATCCCGAGGAAGACCAAAATCAATCCCTGATTACTCTAGGGCATTTTGTCCAAGCGGGCTAGAGGGGAGGCGATCGCTTACATCGAGGTCATCTTAGTTCTGACCTTGAACGAGCGGTCTACCCAGATAGATTCTCTACTGCCCATGGAGTCCTACAAGCGCTTAGCTTGACCTAGAGTCTAACCGCATTTTAGGGAAATCGGCGGCCCGCGCGATACGAATTCCTTCCGAGGCCACGTAGGCCACTTCCGGATGGTAGTCATCGGGGGAGGCGGGCGCGCGGGCCACCCGCTGGGCGATGCGAATTTGGGTAGGCTCCATGCGCAGCGCCATAATCACACAGCGATCATTGCCGCTAGCGCCCGCCTGCGCCATGCCTCGCAGATAGCCCCATACGAGGACATCACCATCGGCAATCACGCTGCCTCCTGGATTCACATCCCCGAGAATAATGATGCTGCCCGGATGGCGCACTTCCATCCCCGATCGCACCGTAGTTTGCAGATAAAGAGGATCGGCCAGGGGGTTGCTGGCTTCGCCACTGGACTGGGTGAGGGGCGTTACCGGCGATAATTGCTCCACGGAATAGCCAATGGTGGCAGCGGCCACGGCGGTTTGCCGACGACTGGTGTAAATTCGCTTCAGGATGAGACCAGCATCGAGCAGAGCATCGGCGATCGCCTGCAGTTGTCGAGCATCCAAAAGGCGATCGCGGCCAATTAAATGTACTGACGTACCGTCTTTCCAAAAGCGATCGCCCGCATTCAGGCGATGCTTAAGCTGTTGATAGAGTTCATTCCAGGTGACAGAAACCTGAGCATCGGACTCAGGTGGCAACAGCAGCAAGAGCCGTCCTCCCTCGGTTTTGAACCGCACTTGGGGGTTGGCATTGCTTTCAGCCAACGATTGGGCGAGGGCAGAGACTTGGGGGCTAGTGGGCGTCGCGTCTGAGGTAGGGTCTGGCGTCATAAACTTGGCTCCCGTTTGACCGGGATGTGTGAGGGAACATAGACCATGTGTCAGTGTATGATCGATTGCCCAAAATCGGGCAATTTCCATGGGAACTCTCAAGGTGATCAACCTGACCTGAAAACTATCTCTGGAAGCTCGTACCTCCGGTTGTGCAACGTTGAACGCCTCGATTCAACCCAGGCGTGGGGATAGATGCCTGCCGAGCAGATGCCCAAGCCCGCCCTTCCAGGGAAGACGGCCACGGGCATTGCACCATGAACATTCTTTGAAGTCAGAGCTCGACAAGACAGCTCTCTGATGGACAACCTAAAGGCTAAGACCTTAGCTAGCCAAGGGTTACGGGGTTTTAAGTCATCTGGCATATGTGAAGGAGACATCAAGCGATCGGCAAAACTTCACGATTCTTTTGCGAAAAACCACGGCAGGGGGTTTGACCCCTCACCCCTGGAGTGCCATACTGTGTTATGTAGATGCACCCTGATGGTAGGGAGAGCCCAGTTGCTCTCCCTTTTTTTTGCCTATTCCCTAGAATCCAACCGAGGAAAGGCATTGGCGCGACTTAGCCCAAGGACACTGAGCCACCCCGCCGGCGATCGCCCACCCCATCTAGCGTCCCGTCTGGTTGACGGATCACCGCATGAACACCGCCGAAGAACATATTTTGCTGTTCCCACTGCAGAACGCCTTGGTCAAAGGGAAACTGTTGGCGATCGCAATCGAGGGACGGAAATCCCGGTTCTATATTCATCATGCCATCTTCCCAATGGATGCGGGGATGATGCACCGCTGCATCCAGATCCATGCCAAAGTCCAGTTGATGTGAGATCACCTGCAAAATGGCCGTGCGAATGCGATTTGATCCTCCCGACCCTAGGACAATCGAGGGGCGATCGCCCTCCAGAATCATTGTGGGAGCCATCATGGACGAAATGCGCACATCTTCCGTCCAGCTATGGAAGCCGTGGGGATGCAGATCGGCTTCGCCCAACATATTGTTGACCATCACCCCCGTTCCCGGAATCGCATAGCCACAGCCCTCACCATTGGAACTGGTGACACTGGCAGCATTGCCCTCCCGATCGACAACGCTAATGTGGGTGGTGCTGCCCCATTTATTCACCGGCAGGTGCTCAGCATAGGCCGCTAGGTGATCCGGAGCCAGAAACTGCTGGGCCACATCCGGGTCATAGAGACGGCGATCGTAGCCATCCTTACGCGCTTGGTTGGTCAACCGCATCACCGCCGCCAGCAACCGCACATGGTCAGGACTGCCCGCCGTCATCTGGGACAGATCCACGTGATTTAGCAGGGCCAAGGAAAAGCCAATCAATGCCCCACCCGAGCTAGGTGGAGGATTGGTGATAAACGTTTTGCCGCGATACTGCATCGCCAGGGGCTGCCGTTCGATCACCTGATACTGATCAAGATCCTCCAAGGTCAAATACCCGCCTCGCTCCTGGCAATCGGCAATCAACTGATGGGCCAGCTCTCCCCGATAAAAATCCGCCACTCCCACCTGGGCCAAATGCTCTAACGTGCGGGCAAAGTCGGGCATGGTGAGGCGATCGCCCTGTTGTGCCAAAACTCCGGTAGGTGCATAGACCTGACGCATAGCCGGATCGCGCAGCAGGATCGGCTCCAAAATTTGAAAACAATAGGCCTGGAATGCATTCACCTCCACCCCCGTCTTGGCGTAGTGAATCGCCGGCTCTGTCACCACTGAAAAGGGCAGGCGTCCCAAGGTTTGCTGTACATGGTAAATACCGCCGATGGTTCCTGGAACAGCGATCGCCCCTAGGCCAATGTGAAAATCCTGCACCGCCTCGCCAAAATTGACCGTCACCGGGTAGAAGTCTACCTGATCGATCGGCCGCTTACGGCGCGGTGTTTGCGTAAAAAAGTCGAATAACACATTACGCTGCGGCGTATGGGCTAGCAAAAAACCGCCCCCCGCCAACGACGTCAGCCCCG
>DATNRH010001065.1 GCA_036703605.1 Candidatus Obscuribacterales bacterium
CGGAGGAACTGATGGCAGAACTCACCAATATTCGCCAGCAGCTCTACGTCAACATGGTGCGCCGGGATGAGTTTGAACACTTGATGCAGGTAGAGGGCACGGTGTGGGGCTTTGAGTCCCAGGTGTATCGCAAAGATGGCAGCATTATTTGGATCTCGGAATGTGCCCGGGCAATCTACGACGAGGCTGGCACCGTCATCCGTTATGAAGGCACGGTGGAAGACATCACCCAGCGCAAGCTGCAAGAGGCAGAACTCCTCAAGCACGATCGCCTCATGGAGGGCGTCGCCACCGCCAGCCACCATCTGCTCACCAGTTCTGATTTCAACAGCACCCTGCAAATTGTGCTGAAAATTTTAGGCCAGGCCGTGGAAGCCGATCGCACCTATATTTACGAAAATCATCCCCATCCTGAAACAGGGGATCTCTGCATGAGTATGCGGTTTGAATGGGTCAGCCCTGGAGCCAAACCCAGTATTCACCAAGTTCACTGGCAAAACCAGCGCTACAACAACTTTGGGCTAGATCGCTGGTATAACACCTTTCGCCAAGGCCAGCCCATTCATGGTTTAGTCACAGACTTTCCAGAAGAAGAGCAGGTTTTACTCAACCGCGATCGCATTCGGGCCTTGATTATGTTCCCGATTGTGATTGACGATCACCTCTGGGGCTATATCGGCTTTGATGATTGCCACCGCGATCGCCAATGGACACCCAGCGAAGCCTCAATCCTGTCCACGATTGCCGCCAGCCTCAGCGGGGCCATCAAGCGCCAGCAAACCGAGGCGAAAATGCGCTACCAGGCGTTCCACGACGCCCTCACCGGTTTGCCTAACCGAAACCGCTTTGAACAATGCTTGCCAGCAGCGATCGCCGCTGCTCAGCAAAGCAACACCCTCGTGGCGGTGGCCTTTCTCGATCTCGATCGCTTTAAGATCATCAACGATACCCTCGGCCATGCCACCGGAGACCAGCTTTTGCAGCAGGTGACCCAGCGCATGCAGAACTGCCTCAGCGACGATCAGGTGATGGCCCGTTGGGGGGGCGATGAATTTACCCTGCTCTTGCCTCACCTACAATCTGCCCAGACTGCTGCCGATACGGCTGGACGGATCACGGCGGCCCTCAGACCCGCGTTTTACATTAACGGCCAAGAATTACACATCAGTATCAGCATTGGCATTGCCATGTATCCCCAGGATGGGCAGGATCTGGAAACCCTGCTGAAAAATGCTGACGCTGCCCTCTATCGAGTCAAAGACCAAGGACGGGATCACTACCAGTTTTACACCGCCACCATCCACTCCCAGGCCTGCGAGCGGCTGATTCTCAATAATCACCTCTACCATGCCCTAGAGCGCCAGGAATTTGTGGTGCATTATCAACCCCAAGTGGAAGCCCACACGGGGCGAATTACCCAAGTGGAAGCGCTGCTGCGTTGGCAGCATTCGTCCTTAGGGTTAATTGCCCCCCAAACGTTCATTAGCTTGGCAGAAGATAATGGATTGATTGTGCCGATTGGGGAATGGGTACTGCGCACTGCTTGCCAACAGAGCAAGCGCTGGTCTGCCATGGGACTGCCGCCTATCCCGATCGCCGTCAATCTGTCAGCCCGACAGTTTCAGGCCCCAGGGCTGCCGCAAGCGATCGCCACCATTCTCCATGAAACCGGCGTAGACCCCAATTTGCTGGAGCTAGAAATCACGGAAACGGCCGTGATGGACAACTTAGACTACACGTCGCAAACTCTACATCATCTGCGGCGAATGGGGGTACGCATCGCTCTGGATGATTTTGGCAGTGGTCACTCGTCCCTCAACTATCTGCGGCATTTCCCTCTGCAAAGCCTCAAAATCGATCGCGCCTTTGTGAAGGATATTGCCACCAACTCCAGCGATGAGGCGATCATTGCCGCCATTGTTACCCTAGGTAAGGGACTGAACTTGACGGTGGTGGCCGAAGGCGTCGAAACCTGCGATCAAGTCGAAAAACTGCGATCGCTTCACTGTGACATCATGCAAGGCTATTGGTTTAGCCCACCCCTATCGGCCGATGAGACCACCCACCTGCTTGCGCAACAGTCACCGTTATCGAACGAACCGTCATCGAACGATTAGGGTTAAGACCAGAAAGCGATCGCTGTTGTCAGGTGCTGTTAGGCGCAGCCGTAACGCACCGTCTTGTAACGCACCGTCGTCTTGTAACGAACTGTCCGCACCGCCTAAAACTGCCGCAGGAAGCGCAGATCACTGGTGTAGAGACGGCGAATATCGTCAATCCGATGCTGCACCATGGCAAACCGTTCTACGCCAAAGCCCGCCGCAAATCCCGTGTAGACTTCTGGGTCATAGCCCACCGACTTGAGGACATTGGGATCCACCATACCGCAGCCTAAGACTTCGAGCCATTGCCCCTTCCATTGCACATCTACCTCCGCCGATGGCTCGGTGAAGGGGAAGAAGCTGGGACGAAAGCGAATGGGCAAATCGCCAAACATAGCTTCCAAAAATACTTTGATGGTGCCCTTGAGATCGGTGAACGTCAGCCCTTCATCAATGGCCAAAAGCTCAATTTGATGGAACACCGCTGCGTGGGTTGCATCAACGGTGTCTCGGCGATACACGCGCCCCGGAGCCGCCACCCGAATCGGAGGATCATGCTCCTCCATATAGCGGATCTGCACCGATGAGGTATGGGTGCGCAGCAGGTTGCCATCGGGCAGGTAGAAGGTGTCCTGCATATCGCGGGCAGGGTGATCTGCTGGGGTATTGAGCGCCTCGAAGTTGTAGTAGTCGGTTTCCATTTCGGGCCCTTGGGCCACGGTATAGCCTAGCCCCACCAACACATCCAGCGATCGCTCAATGGTGCTCGACAAGGGATGGCTGTGCCCTTGGGGACGATAGACACCTGGCATGGTTACATCTAAGGTCTCTGCGGCCAAACGCGCCTCAATAGCAGCGGCAGCCAGCGCTCCCCGCTTTTCATCCAGCGCCGTTTGCACGACCTGTTTCACCTCATTGGCCAGGGCTCCAATCTGAGGGCGATCGCTAGGATCAAGCTTACCCATCCCTCCCAACACCTTGGAGAGCTGACCCTTTTTGCCCAAATACTGAATGCGCAGCGGCTCCAACTGCTCCAGATTCTCAGCCTGGGCGATCGCCTGCTGGGCCTCCTGTTGCAATGCATTCAACTGAGATTCTAGATCGCGGGTAGTTGTGCTAGTCATGGATTAAAACTGCTAAGACCGGTGGTGTAGAGCTAGGTGCTAAGGGAACCCTGAAGGCGGCTGCCTAGAGAATCATCCCATGGTTCTAGATAGAAACCCTGTCATCTTACATGCTAAGATGCCCGCCACGTCAGGGATTGAACGCCCTTAGAAAATTGCTTCTATTCAACTCTAATATTCAACTCTAACAGCAGTCCTGAGCAATGGCGATCGCCCCATCCCCATCCACCGCCGTTTCAATCTCAACAATACCCCTACAATAAGGCCTGTGCCCTGTTCCACTCCCTGCCCATCGACCTTTCCCCATGAACATTCTCATTAGCAACGACGACGGTATTTTTGCCCAGGGCATTCGCACCCTAGCCAACACCCTCGTGGCGGCTGGCCACACCGTGACGGTGGTCTGTCCCGATCGCGAGCGATCAGCGACCGGTCATGGTCTCACCCTACACAAACCCATCCGCGTTGAGCGTGTCGAGTCTGTGTTCCATGACCCCATTCAAGCTTGGGCCTGTTCGGGCACTCCATCCGATTGCGTGAAGCTCGCCCTGGGCACACTCCTAGATGCACCACCAGATATCGTATGTTCAGGCATCAATCATGGCTCGAATCTGGGCACCGATATTCTCTATTCGGGCACCGTCTCCGCCGCCATGGAAGGCGTTATGGAAGGTATCCCCAGCATAGCCTTTAGCCTCGCCAGCTTTTCCTCCCAAGACTTTCAGCCCGCCGCCAACTTTGCCAAAACCCTACTGCAGCACCTCAGCCAGCATCCTCTGCCCCATCTCATGTTGCTAAATGTCAACATTCCAGCGGTGCGCGCCGCCGATATCGCCGGCGTGAAGATTACCCAGCAAGGCATCCGCCGCTATACGGATATGTTTGAACAACGCATCGACCCGCGCGGCAAGATTTATTATTGGCTAGCAGGAGAAGTGTTGGAAGAGGTTGATGATCCGTCCTTTAATCCTACTGTTAAACTAGAGGGTAAGCATCCTGAAGGCTTAGAAGTGCCATTGGAGATTGTAGAGACGGATGTTCGAGCTATTCAACATCGCTACATTACAGTGACCCCCCTTCAATTTAACCTGACGAGTCCTTCAGGATTGCAGACCTTGCAAGGTTGGCATACAGACTGGCTGACCTGCTAAGTTAAACTAGGGCGGGTAAAGGTTAACCACCATACATCTACCAAAGTTCACTTTGTAGGGTGATCGTTCAATATTTTCAGGGTAGCGCCGAAACCAATCCATCGATCATACTCAGTGTAGTCTAGGAGCTAGGCTGCACGTTTACAGGGCAAGCTTAGAGCGGACAGTTCTAAGCCATGTATTGTAAAAATTTCTACTTGGTTTCCGCATCCGCTAGAGTTCTGGGGTAAAACTGGCTATATTCGAAATGGTTTTAGCCACCTATCTCGGCTCACTGTCTATGATTCGATAGAACCTTGGCAAGGGATATTCATGTCTAACGCACAAGATCAATTCATTGTTCGTTTCTGGGGAGTGAGGGGCAGTATTGCATGTCCGGGACCCGAGACTGTGCGCTACGGTGGAAACACCTCCTGTGTTGAGATGCAGGTCGCAGGACATCGCATCGTGTTTGATGGTGGAACAGGGCTGCGCGTTCTAGGGCAAGAGTTGATGTCCCAAATTCCGGTGGAGGGACACCTCTTTTTCACTCACTCTCATTGGGATCATATTCAAGGATTTCCGTTTTTCACCCCAGCCTTTGTGAAAGGGAATCGCTTTAACATTTATGGGGCGGTGGCTCCCAATGGTTCAACCATTGAGCAGCGTTTGAATGACCAAATGCTCCACCCTAATTTTCCTGTGCCGCTACAGATCATGGGATCGCAAATGTCGTTTTGTGATTTAGAGGTGGGTGAAGCGGTTCAAATTGGCGATGTGCTGGTGGAAAATGCTCTGCTCAATCATCCGGGTGAAGCCGTAGGCTATCGGGTGAATTGGAATGGCTATGCTGCCGCTTACATCACCGATACGGAGCATTACACCGATCGCCTGGATGAGAACGTCATGTGGCTGGCCCGTGATGCCGATGTGATGATCTACGACTCGACTTACACGGATGATGAATATTATTCAGAAAAGTCGAGCAAGGTCGGCTGGGGGCATTCCACCTGGCAAGAGGCGGTGAAGGTAGCGAAAGCTGCCAATGTCAAAAAATTGGTGATTTTCCACCATGATCCATTGCATTGTGATCAGTTCATGGATGATATCAAAGACGTTACGTCTAAGCAGTTTGCAAACAGCGTGGTGGCTTGGGAAGGCTTGACCATTGATGTGATTCACGATCGCCAAGCTGCTGGCGGATCGACCCAGGAACCGCTACCGACTTGAGGTGAACCAGAAAAAATCTCGGGAACTTGGCCGCCCCATGTTGTTCGATCGGGACGTCATCAAGCCCAAGATTTCTATGTCTAAGGCGATCGCTTAGAGCTTCTGTATGAATCCTAGCGATCGCTTTTTGGCGTCACAGCTACGGGTCATACACAACGCGAGGGCGGAGGCGGGGAGGCTGATCGGCTGTGGGATCTATCCATTCCCCAACGCCTAAAAAGGTTTGGTCTTCCCCATGCACTCGGTAGTGAAGGCTGGTGGTGGGGGGAGCGATCGCCACCTTTTGTCCTTGCTGCCAGCGCCGGGCGGTTTCTCCATCGAGGGTGAGGAGCGGCAGGTGTTGGAGAGCTTGCTCGGGGGGAATGAACAGGTTCTCGCCCGCCGTCCAGCCTGCTAGGAGGTCATCCAGAGTAATGCTTTCCTCTAGGACAAAGCCGCTACTGCGCGTGCGGATCAGGTGGGCCAGGGCTGCTCCGGTCTGGAGCTGGTCGCCAAGATCGCGGGCGATCGAGCGAATATAGGTGCCGGCACTACAGGCGATCGCCACCTCTAGTTCTGGATAGGGAAGCGATCGCCAGGCCAGCACTTCGATGCGGTAGACCGTCACCGTACGGATGGGAATGTCCACCACTTGCCCAGCCCGAGCCAAGTCGTAGGCGCGTTTTCCATCCACCGAAATCGCACTGTACTGCGGTGGAATTTGGTCAATTTGCCCCTCAAACCGGGGGAGGATGGCCGTCACGTCGTCGAGGGTGAGGTGGGGGACTGGAGCTTCAGCGATCACCTCACCTTCTAGGTCATCGGTGGTGGTGGTCACGCCAAAGCGGATGGTGGCGCGGTAGGCCTTATCCGAGCTGAGGTAGTTAATCAGGCGCGTTGCCCGTCCCACAGCAATCGGCAAGACCCCCACAGCAGCGGGATCGAGAGTGCCGCCGTGGCCAACCCGCTTCTGGGACAGAATCCGACGCACCTTGGCGACGCAGTCGTGGGATGTCCATCCCGCCAGTTTATAAAGGTTCAGAAATCCTTGGGGAGTCAAAGCTTGGGGAGTCACAGTATTAATCGATCGCCATCCTTAGGTCTTGTCCGCTAAGCGCTAGGGTGCAAGCTTGCCCCGAGCAAATCTGCCTCGTCTATGCTACCGTTGCGGGGTACGTTAGGCCCATGTTCGCTGCCGATCCTCAGCCTCGCCGTTCATCCTGAGCTAGCTAGAGAATGGCAGATGGGTTTCGACAGACTCAGGTTGAACTCTGCTTAACCAACCAAACTTGTTAGCCAGATACCCGAAAGTTCTCTCCCGCTCCCAAGAGGCAAGGGAACCGGAGGAATGGATCGGCTCCCCTCGCCCTCCGGGAGAGGGGTTGGGGGTGAGGGCTATAAGCTTTCGCCAGTTAACCAGGGCTAAACTAAACTCCGGCTGAACGGGATCCGTCATTGCCCCAAGAGTTGAGGCTGCTGGAGTTATAACGGTATTGAACTCATATTTAAAAGCCCTTGTTGCAGGCGATCGCCCCCTGAACCCTACGATGTTCTAGCCATGGACGAGATCTTTCCCCCTCGTGACTATCAAGACACTAGTTTAGGCTGGCAGATGCAGCAAGCCACCCAGCAGGTCAGTGAATGGATCGAGGCACAATGGAGCGCGGTGCAGCCCGATGTACCCATGCCCCAGGTGACGCCGCCAGACTGGCTGCTGCGGACTCTATTCATCATCATCATTGGCGGATTGCTGGGCTGGTTAGGCTGGCAGTTTTATCGAGAATTTGCGCCCCAGATCCAAGCGTGGCTAGGGCGAGATGTGAGCGATCGCCGTCCTACACAGCCAAGCCCCTCCCCCCATCGTGCCCCCGAGACCTGGGTCACCCAAGCTCGCCAGGCGCAGCAGGCAGGTAACTACAGCGAGGCCTGCCGTTGCCTGTATATGGCCATGATCAGCCAGCTCAGCGACCAAGACATTATTCGGCTGGAGGCTAGCCGCACGGACGGAGAATATCGAGCCTTGCTTTTGACCATGGCGGATCCAGCACCCTACTACCTGCTGCTGGCGATCCATGAACAGCTTTGCTTTAGCAGTCAAGGAATTTCTGCTGCGGAATGGGAGCGCTGCTGGGCCGCCTATCAGGAGCTGCCGTCCCCATGAGCAATCGCAAACGACCATGGCTGCTCGGCGCTTTGGCGATCGCGGCCCTGCTACTGCTGACCCTAGGGCTAGCTCCCAGTGGCTCTAACTTGCAGGGGTCTACTTACAACCGGACACCCTTTGGCTACGGGGCCTGGTATGCCCAAATGCGCCAAGATTGCAGTCTTGATATTCGTCGCTGGCAGCGATCGCTCGACGACTTACCAGGTTTTTATCGTGAGGAACAGGAACCGCCACCCCAAGCCATCACGCTCCTGCGGTTCTACGGTGAGTTTATGCAGCCATGGGTCTTACAGAGCAGAACTCCCGAAGATTGGGTGAGTCGGGGTAATGTGATCATCCATGTGGGGGTGCGATCGCCTGCCACCCGTGCTCCCTTTCGCAGCCAGGTAGAAACATCGGTGGGCCCGGTGCAGGTTGAGACCCGTCGCCGGGCGACTCTAGATGATCTAGATGAACCCCAGGAGGAGTTGGGCCCTGTTGAACAGGTGTCGATGACCTTGCCGACCGCAGCCGATGACGCGGCGATCGCCGATGAGTATGGCACCTTAGTGTGGCAGGAGGCGATGGGAGCAGGGCGGGTGATCTATGTGGTTCCGCCGTTTCTCGCCGCCAATGCCTACCAAACGACCCTCCAAAACTTCACCTATCTCACTCAGTTGGTCACGGAGCCGGGTCTACCGATTCTGGTAGATGAATTTCTGCACGGCTATTCTGAGGATGCTGACCAGGAGGCGATCGCGGAGCTAGACGCTTGTCCACCCCGGCCTGAATTAGAGGGCTTTACGGTCGAAGATCTACCGCCCCTGCCACCGCCGCCCACCCTTTGGGGCTACTTAGCCAAAACACCCCTGTTAATTGTGGCCACCCAAGCGATCGCTATCCTGCTGCTGCTGATTTGGGATCAGAATCGACGGTTTGGCGTACCCCAAGCCCTAACCACCACCACCGTAGACAACAGCCCAGCCTATATCAACGCCCTAGCTGGAGTGCTCATGAAAGCTGGCTGTCAGACGTTTGTGGTAAACCTCATCCTCCAAGCAGAACGGCGGCGACTGCAGACATTCCTGGGTCTCCACGGGCAAGATCTTTCCCCAGCAGCGATCGCCCAAGCTTGGAGCCAGCAAACCCATCAGCCCCCTGGCGATGTGTTGGCGCTCCTCACTCCCCGTCAGTCCATGAGCCAGCAAGACTTGCTACTCTGGTTGAAAACAATTCAGCGCGTTCGCCAGTCTACCCCGACCTAACCCATTTCTCCGTCTACATCTCCTATCGATGTCTAGCGATCTCCATTGATTCCTATCGCTCTACCCCATCTCTGACCTCTGCCCATCTCCTTTGCTGAACCCCTCTGCCCCATGAGTTCTTCCCCTGTGAACCATCCTTCCTCGCTTTTCGAACGCCTCAACAGCACCATCAGCCGCATTGTGGTGGGGCAAACCGCCGTCGTCCATCACCTGATGGTGGCGCTGCTGTCGGGGGGACATGTGATTCTAGAAGGCGTACCGGGGACAGGTAAAACCCTCACGGTAAAAGCCTTGTCCCAGTTGATCAAGGCCGATTTTCGCCGCATCCAGCTCACCCCAGACGTGCTGCCCTCGGATATTCTCGGGACTAACATTTTTGACCTGAATACCCGCAGTTTTACTCTGAAGCGCGGGCCGGTGTTTACCGAGATCTTGCTCGCCGACGAAATTAACCGCACGCCGCCCAAAACCCAATCGGCCCTGCTAGAAGCTATGGAGGAGCAGCAGGTCACCCTAGATGGCGATCGCTTGCTGTTGCCAGAGTTATTCTGGGTGATTGCCACCCAAAATTCCCTGGAGTTTGAAGGTACCTATCCTTTGCCTGAGGCCCAGCTCGATCGCTTCTTGTTCAAACTGGTGGTGGACTATCCCAGCCCCGCTGCCGAACGCCAGATGCTGGTCAATGCCCAATCAGGACTGCAAACCAAGCGGGTCAATCTAGAGCAGCTTAAACCCATCGCCACCATAGAACACATTCTCACTGCCCGCCGATTGGTGCAGCAGGTAGAGGTGGCAGAGCCTCTGATCGATTATCTGATGAGCTTGGTGCAGCGTACCCGCCAGCATCCCGACCTATCCTTAGGAGCCTCCCCTCGGTCTGCAGTGGCTTGGCTCCAGGCCAGCAAGGCCCATGCTTGGCTGGAAGGACGCAGTTTTGTCACCCCGGATGACCTGAAGGCGATCGCCCCTCCCCTATTGCGCCACCGGCTGATTCTGCGCCCAGAAGCTCAGCTAGACGGGCTGCAAACCGAGCCGATCATTGCCTCGATTCTCAGCCAAATACCCGTACCGCGATGATTCCCTCCCGCCAGACCTACCTAATGTTGCTGCTGGTCACGGCCTTGGGGGTTGGCGTGGCTACCCTCACCCAGGCGGCCACCCAGGCCACCACCGCACCACCCATAGCTTTGCTGCTCATAGGGCTGGATATCGGCATCGTGGCTGCCGTGATCCTGGATAGCTGGCGCGTGCGTCCTCACCGGGTTACGGTTGAGCGGAGCTTAGACGATCGCCTCTCCATTGGGCGTGAGAATCTGGTGCAGGTGACGGTGACCACGGGCGATCGCCCGGCCCTAGTGCAGCTCCGTGACACCTACCCCGCCGTATTCACCGCTACGCCACCGCAGTTTTCTTTAAATCTACCTGCCCATCATCAAGAAACCCTGACCTATACAATTTTTCCCACCACCAGGGGAGACTATGCCTGGGGCAAGATCTATCTACGGCAGCGGGGAGCTTGGGGGCTAGGCTGGGATAGCTGGACCGTGGATCAGGCCCGGAGCGTGGCGGTTTTTCCTGATCTGATTGGGCTGCGATCGCTCTCGATCCGCCTTACCTTGCAAACCAGCGGCAGCATCCGCCGCATCCGCCGGCAGGGAATGGGGACTGAGTTTGCCGAACTGCGAGACTACAGCACCGGTGATGATCCAAGGTTGATTGACTGGAAAGCCACCGCCCGCCGCAACCGTCCCCTGATTCGTGTGCTGGAACCCGAACAGGAACAAACCCTGATGATTTTGCTGGATCGGGGTCGCTTGATGACCGCTCAAGTAGAGGGACTGAAGCGATTTGACTGGGCCCTGAACGCCACCCTCTCCCTGGCTCTTGCGGCCCTACAACGGGGCGATCGCGTTGGAGTAGGCGTGTTTGATCGGCAGATGCATGTGTGGATTCCTCCCGATCGCGGCTCCCAGCAGTTACCCAAGCTGCTCAGCCACCTGACGCCGATTCAACCGGTCTTGCTAGAACCCGACTACCTCGATGCCGTGAGCCAGGTGACCCGTCAACAAACCCGGCGCGCCTTGGTGGTGCTGCTCACCGACATTATTGACCAAACCGCGTCCAGTGAAGTCCTATCTGCCATGGGGCGGTTGACGCCACGCTACCTGCCTTTCTGCGTCGCCCTGCGCGATCCCTACATTGATCGCCAGGCCCAAGCGCCCAGTCCAACGGTAGAGGCAGGCTATGCCCGCGCCGTTGCCCTAGATCTCCTGCAGCAGCGCCACCTTGCCCTGGCTCTCCTGCAGCGGCGCGGTGCGCTGATTCTGGATGCCCCCGCCCATCAGATCACCGATCAACTCGTAGATCGCTATCTACAACTCAAAGCCCGTAGCCAACTTTGACCGACTTTCCGACATAATGAGTCCAAGCTAGTTGCGTCTAGCTGCGTTCCAACCAGTGGGCGATCGCCCCTGGGTTCATCCCGGTTAGTTCCGTCATTGTCTTGTATGAGCCAGGATTTTCTCCAGATTCAAAACCTACGGGTTGCCTATCCACCGTCCTCCCGCGCCCAGCACCGTCAAGCTTCGACTGAGGACTGGGCCGTCAATGACGTGTCGTTGTCCATCGCGGCTGGGCAACGGCTGGGGCTGGTGGGAGAATCCGGCTGTGGAAAATCTACCCTGGGGCGGGCGGTGCTGCAACTGCTGCCGCCCCAGAGCCAGGTGGATGGCCAAGTGCTGTTTCAGGGGCAGTCGGTGTTTGATCTATCGCCCCCGGCCCTGCGCAGGTTTCGGGGGGAAGCGATCGCCCTGATTTTCCAAGATCCCATGACCCGGCTGAATCCGCTGATGACCGTGGGGTGGCACTGTATGGAAACCCTGCGCGCCCATCGCCCCCACCTCAGCCCACGGCAACTGCGGGAAAAAACGGTGGAAGCGCTGGAAACGGTCAATATTCCTGCCAACCGCTGGATGCAATATCCCCATGAGTTTAGCGGCGGTATGCGGCAGCGGGTAGCCATTGCCCTAGCCCTGCTGCTCGAACCCAAAATGATTGTGGCCGATGAACCCACCACGAGTCTGGACGTCACCGTTTCTGCCCAAATTCTCACCGAACTGACCCGCCTTTGCGACCAGCGCCAGATGGGGCTGCTGCTGATTTCCCATGACCTGGCTCTGGTGGGAGAATATTGCGATCGCCTAGCGGTGATGTATGAGGGCAAGCTGGTGGAGATGGGCGAGGTAGACACGGTGTTGACGAGTCCTCAGCATCCCTACACGCGATCGCTGCTCCAGGCCGCTCGGTTGCTCCAGGCCAGCGAAGGGGCGATCGCCTCCCAGGAGCCCGCGAAGGAACCGATTCTCAAGCTACGTCATCTCAAGCAGCACTTCACCCTCGAAGACAATCCCCTGGCTCGCCTGCTGACGCGATCGCCCCGCCGCACCATTAAGGCCGTAGATGGGGTGGATTTGGATGTGTATCCAGGGGAAATCCTAGGGCTGGTGGGTGAGTCGGGCTGCGGCAAAAGCACCCTTTCTCGCACCATTCTGCACCTGCTGCGTCCCACCAGCGGCACCGTCGAATTCCTCGGGCAAGACCTCACCCAGATGGATCGGCAGCGCCTGCGCCAGCAGCGTCGCCAGATGCAGATGATTTTCCAAGATCCCCATGCCTGCCTCAATCCCATGATGACCATTGGGCAGAGCATTACTGATCCGCTTCTGGTACATCGGTTGGCCGATGCGACGGAAGCCAAGCGCCGGGTCTATGCCATGTTAGAGCGGGTGGGTTTAGATCCCAAGGAATATTACCTGCGCTATCCCAGCGATCTCTCCGGCGGCCAGCAGCAGCGGGTGGCGATCGCCCGGGCCTTGATCACCCAGCCCAAGCTGCTGATTTGCGACGAGCCGGTGAGTATGCTGGATGCCAGTGTCCAGGCCCAGGTGCTGGATCTGATGCTTGACCTGAAGCGCGACTTTGACCTCACCTACCTATTTATCACCCACGATCTCTGGGTAGCCCGTTTCCTCTGCGATCGTATTGCCGTGATGAATGCTGGCAAGATCGTAGAACTAGGGGCAACGGCCGACCTCTTTGCCCATCCCCAACATCCCTACACCCAAACTCTCCTGAGTGCAGCGCCCCTGCTGGCTCGCGGTGATGGATAGCATCCCTAGCTTTTAGGATCGAGTAACCCTTAACCCTAGGAATCCCGCGATCCATTCCTCTGAGAATTGCGGGATTCCCCAAGAGCGATCGCCCCCATGGAGCACCAGACTGGTATGATCAAAAAACCTTTGGACTCGGTGAATCCAGCATCCTTGGGCTGTAACCTAGCTCCCATGTTGGCTGCTGTTATCGCTCCATCTCCAAAGTCTCACGGTGCCCCGCCAGTTCCCCTGCTCTGCCCGTTATACTGATCACTCAGTACCGGTCTACACTGGCTCGGTCTGTCTACGATGGTGTGTGGGATTGATCGATTGAGAAATCCGGCTCCATCGCCTCTGATTCACGACGTCATTCGCCATCCCACCTAGTTATAGGTCTGCACAGGATCCTTCATGTTTGGTCTCATCGGTCACCTTACCAGTCTTCAACACGCTCAATCCGTTGCTCATGATTTGGGCTATCCCGAATACGCCGACCAGGACTTAGACTTCTGGTGTAGCGCTCCGCCACAAATCGTAGACACCATCAAAGTAACCAGCCTCACCGGTCAACAGATCGAAGGGTACTACGTTGAGTCTTGCTTTCTGCCGGAAATGTTAGCTGCTCGGCGCATTAAGGCGGCCACCCGCAAAATCATCAACGCCATGGCCCATGCTCAAAAGCACAATATTGACATTACGGCCTTGGGCGGCTTCTCATCCATCATCTTCGAGAATTTTAATCTCCAGCAGATTAAGCAGGTGCGTAACGTCAAGCTAGAGTTTGAGCGGTTTACCACCGGCAACACCCACACGGCCTACATTATCTGCCGCCAGGTAGAACAGTCTGCTCCCAAACTAGGCATTGATTTATCCCAAGCTACCGTAGCGGTCTGCGGCGCTACGGGCGATATTGGCAGCGCTGTTTGTCGCTGGTTAGATGCTCGCACCGATGTCAAAGAATTGCTGCTGGTGGCCCGCAATGCCGAGCGACTACAGGCGCTGCAGGATGAGCTGGGTCGCGGCAAAATTTTGAGCTTAGAAGAGGCGCTGCCGCAAGCGGATGTAGTAGTTTGGGTAGCAAGTATGCCCAAGGGGGTAGAAATTAATCCTGAAACCCTCAAACATCCCTGCTTGCTGATCGACGGAGGCTATCCCAAAAACTTGGCCACCCAGCTTCAGCATCCCGAGATCCATGTGCTGAATGGCGGCATTGTGGAACATTCCTTGGATATTGACTGGAAGATCATGCAAATCGTCAACATGGATGTGCCATCGCGACAGCTCTTTGCCTGTTTTGCCGAGTCGATGCTCTTGGAATTTGAAAAGCTGTACACCAACTTTTCCTGGGGACGCAATCAAATCACCCTCGACAAGATGGATTTGATTGGCCAAGCCTCCATCAAGCATGGGTTCCGTCCCTTATTAGCCCAGCCTAGCGGTACAGCTTAGACCTGCAGAGGGGAAACGGCTGCTCCGGCGATCGCTTCCCTACCCGCATCTTTGTCTCAGATTGGTTATTTGTTTCCCAGGTATTTCCCCCACCCACCATGGCTACTCCTGAACGCAAGCCCATTCTTCTTGACTTCGAGAAACCCCTCGTTGAATTAGAGTCTCGCATCGATCAAATCCGCAGCCTTGCCGAAGAGAACGATGTTGATGTTTCGGAGCAACTCCGGCAGCTAGAGACGCGGGCCAGCCAACTCCGCCAGGAAATCTTCAGCAGTCTAACGCCCTCTCAGCGTCTGCAGGTGGCGCGGCATCCGCGTCGTCCCAGCACCCTCGACTACATTCAGTCGATGACTGATGAATGGATTGAGCTGCATGGCGATCGCTGCACGGGGGTGGATGATAAGGCCTTGGTGGGTGGCATTGGTCGGCTGGATGGTCGGCCGATTATGATGCTAGGACACCAAAAAGGACGCGATACCAAGGATAACGTCGCCCGCAACTTTGGCATGGCCTCCCCCGGTGGCTACCGGAAGGCCATGCGGTTGATGAACCATGCCAACCGCTTTGGTATGCCCATCCTCACCTTTATTGACACCCCCGGAGCCTATCCAGGTGTGGAAGGAGAACGGTTGGGGCAGGGGGAAGCGATCGCCTATAACCTCCGGGAAATGTTTCGCCTCGACGTGCCCATCCTCTGCACCGTGATTGGGGAAGGTGGCTCCGGTGGTGCCCTAGGCGTGGGCGTGGGCGATCGCCTGTTGATGTTTGAGCATTCGGTCTACACCGTAGCCAGCCCAGAAGCCTGTGCCGCCATTCTTTGGAAAGACGCTGGTAAATCTCCCCAGGCCGCCGAAGCCCTGCGGATTACTGCCAAGGATCTCAAAAACCTGGGCATTCTAGATGAAATTGTGCCAGAACCCATTGGGGGAGCCCATTCCGACCCCGTTGCCGCCACCAGTAGCCTCAAGGCAGCTCTGCTGCGGCATCTGGCAGACTTAAACCGCATGACCAGCGTTGAGCGCCGCGAGCAACGCTATCAAAAATTCCGGCAGATCGGTGTTTTCCAGGTACCAGCCGCCTAGGTGCTCATCCCATCGGCGGGGGCGATCGCTATACTCATCATTGATGAATCTCAATCAGTAGCCCGGGAGTGGCCGGCCGCAGGGCTCGATGCCAATGTTATAATCCCAAAGGTGGTTAGCAATAATTGTTTACAATTGAGCTATCTGTATCCTAGTTCACACATTTTTCTAGCCTATAGACAGGGGCAACATGAACGATGCTAGCCGCAAATCTAGGGCGTTTTAATGGTTTTCTAAAACGTCATCATTACGGAGAAGCCAATCGTTCCCGTCTTAAGTCATTAAAGATTACATCCCACATGAGCGAACCCTCGCAATCAACCCCGACTCCCAATTATCTGAGTCAATCGTGGTGACGTCTGCACTCAAGGGTTAGCGGTTTACACCTTATTTAGACCGAGTCTCTTCACCGTTGAGAGCGACTTTCTCTATGACACCACTGATGTTCATTCGGACTTGTGCATGGATATTCAACAGCGCCACCGGGCTCTAATTACTGGAGCTAGTAGTGGCATTGGCAAAGCCACGGCTCTTGCCTTTGCCCAAGCTGGTGTAGATCTAGTCTTACTAAGCCGTTCTAAGGATAACCTGCTCAAGGTTGCCGATGAGGCGCGATCGCATCAAGTTGATGTACAGATCCATCCCCTTGACCTCACCAATCTAGAGCAGATTCAGCCCGCCATTGCGGCGATCGCCCACCAGGGTGCGCCGATTACCATCTTGGTGAACAATGCCGGCATGGGCTACACCGGCACGTTGGTGGATACATCGTTGGGGGACTGGCAGGCCGTTTTAACCCTCAATCTCACCAGCGTTTTCCAGTGTATCCAGGGCATTCTACCGTCCATGCGCGATCGCCAGCAGGGCACCATTATCAACGTCGGTTCCATTGCGGGTCATCAAGCCTTTCCTGGCTGGGGTGCCTACAACGTCAGTAAAGCTGGGCTGATTGCCCTATCGAAGACCTTGGCGGCGGAAGAGCGCAGTCATGGCATTCGAGTCACGCTGATTACCCCCGGAGCCGTGAATACGCCGATTTGGGATACTGATACAGTGCAGGCTGACTTTAATCGTGCCAGTATGCTCACCCCCGAAATCGTAGCCCAGACGATTGTCCAGGCTGCTCTGTTGCCTGCTCAGGCCGTCATCGATGAACTCGTGGTGATGCCCAGTGCCGGCGCACTTTAGCATTTCAGTCCACTCTGAAATATTGCGTAGGCGTTGCTGCGTCAGCCTAGGACATGGTCTCTAGGGCAACCACCGTGGAGTAACGCCCCATCGTTTCCCGTTTAACAGGTTCTTTATTGCACATTTGCTCATGACTATCGCCTCTTCCAACAACTCGAATGGCCTCAATAGCAAAGGGCTTGCCAATTCACTTACGCCTAGCGAGGCCAAGCCCGTGCCTGAAACCCGCCCCGATCGCAATACCATCAACGGTCAAGCTTCCACTCCCCACCCCACAACCGAAGAAGCTAAAGAGCAGATGATGGATGCGGTGCGGACTATTCTTCTGGGTGTTGGAGAAGACCCAGAACGGGAAGGTCTCCTCAAAACCCCTAAGCGGGTTGCTGAGGCCATGCATTTTCTCACCAGTGGCTATCAACAGTCCCTAGAAGAGTTGGTGAATGGAGCCATCTTTGATGAGGGCCATAATGAAATGGTGCTCGTGCGCGACATCAATGTATTTAGCCTTTGCGAACACCACATGCTGCCCTTTATGGGTAAGGTGCATGTAGCTTACATTCCTAACGAAAAGGTGGTTGGGCTAAGTAAGTTAGCGCGGATTGTGGAAATGTATTCCCGTCGTTTGCAGGTGCAAGAGCGGCTCACTCGTCAGGTGGCAGAAGCGGTACAGACCATTCTCGATCCGCGTGGGGTGGCTGTGGTCATGGAAGCTAGCCACATGTGTATGGTGATGCGCGGTGTGCAAAAGCCAGGCTCTTGGACGGTGACCAGCGCCATGGTGGGTGTGTTTCAAGAGGATCACAAAACTCGCGAGGAGTTCCTCAGCCTCATTCGTCACCAGCCTGCCTTTTTCTAGATGATTAGTAGGGATAGGCCGGTAGGGATAGGCTGGGAGCGATCGCCCCTGATCTATCCCTGAGGTTTAGCCTAGGCAAAAACCGTTCTTAATGTTGAGCCGTTAGCTTAAGGGATAAGCACTAGCATGTCCTAGGCATGCTGTTCCTCTTGCTCACGTGCCGCCCCTGTTCTGTCAAGACTGGGGGCTTTTTGCTGGCGATCGCTCCCGCCTATCCAAGCTCGATGAACCTCTTGCCTGAACCAAGACTTGCATCTCAAACCCTTTTCTCTTGGGTGTGAGGGACGTTGAAACAGCGCTTGATGCAAGAATCGGTATGCCCTACCAGAGAAGGATGGCCTGCTCGATGGGCACTGCTACACTGAGAAACGATTTCCCCCAATCGGACTAGCGTAGACTAGCTTGCAAGCCTCAGACATGGGACACAAAAGATTAGACATCATCAGGTCTTGGGCAAGCATCAAGGGCGATCGCCGTTGGAGGATTGCTGTTCCAACAGCGATCGCATCCAGGCTATGGGAGTGGCCGCCCAAACTTGATACGATAAGTCGGCAGGGCCGTCTAAAGCATCACATTCATTAGGGTAATTACTCAAACTAGTACGCGAATCAATCCGGTTGCATCATGGCTTGGCTTGAATTCCTATGGATATATCATGTCAAGCGCACAGCTTATGTGAGCACAGGCCGATGTGTTCGCCCCACCTACTTGCTGAAGGAGACCACTGGATGGACATTGTGATCCCTGGAATTGACGACATTAGCCAACAACTGCAACAGGTTGAACAAGCCAAAAAGCCAAAAATGCTGGTGGTGGATGATGAGCCGGACAACTTAGATTTGCTCTACCGCACCTTTCGCCGTCAATTCAATGTGCTGAAGGCAGAAAGTGGTGGCGCTGCCCTAGACATTTTGGCCCAGGAGGGCGAAGTGGCGGTGATTATTTCCGACCAGCGGATGCCGGAAATGAAAGGGACGGAGTTCCTCAGCAAAACCGTGGTGCAGTTTCCCAACACCATGCGGATTATCCTCACCGGCTTTACGGATGTGGAAGACTTGGTGGAGGCGATTAACTCTGGGCAGGTTTACAAATATATCACCAAGCCCTGGGATCCATCGGAGTTGAAAACGGTGGTGCAGCGGGCGGTGGAAAGCTACGAATTACAAAAGCAGCGATCAGATGACCTGAAGCGAGCTCAGGCCCAAACCCATCTCCTCAGTGCTATTGTGCGGGTGACCCAGCGATCGGTGGATCATCAGGCGCGACTTGACGCCATTGTGGAGGCTTTGTGCAGCAGCTTTTCCGCCGATCGCTGCATCTTACGGATGGTGCAGGATGCTGCTTTGACAGAGGTGTACAGCAGCAATCAGCCGGGAGCTGCCGATTGGCTGCAGCAGGATCCCCTAGCCCAACAAGCGATCGCTCAGCAGGTAATTCGTGGCGTCATTCAAGTGAGCCAAGATCCAGGTCTATCCCAGCTCGATTACTATGCTCAGGAAGGGATTCAGTCCCATGTGGTGATTCCCATTATTTTCCAAGAAGCAGTGATGGCGGTGATTTCGCTACAGTGGATCAACCTTTGTCCGCTCCGTCCTGAGGAACTGCAGTTGCTCTATCTCTCCGCCCAGCAAATTGGTCTAGCGATTTCCTGCACCTGCCGCTAGATCCAGGATGGTTCCATCAACGCGGTAGGATGGCAGAGATATATACCAGGGTTGGTCTATGAGGTCTCCGGTGGCTCCCGACGGCGTCCAGGCATTGTTTAACCGGATTGCTCCCGTCTACGATCAGTTAAATGATGGTCTAAGTCTAGGCCTACATCGGGTCTGGAAGCTGATGGCCGTTCAATGGAGCGGGGCAACGCTAGGTGCAACCTGTCTTGATGTATGTTGCGGCAGTGGCGATGTCACCCAGCTTTTAGCCCAGCAGGTGGGCCCCAGCGGTCATGTATTTGGGGTTGATTTTGCTGCCTCTCAATTAGCGATCGCCCAACAGCGCAACGATCAGCGGCGATCGCCCTTACCGATTACCTGGGTGGAAGGCGATGCGCTCCATCTGCCCTTTGACGACAGCACCTTTGATGCAGCCACCATGAGCTATGGGCTACGCAACGTCGCTTCTATTCCCGATAGTTTACAGGAACTGCACCGCGTTCTGAAGCCCGGCGCAACGGTGGCTATCCTAGATTTCCATCGTCCTAGCAGTGACCTCATGCGGCAGTTCCAACACTGGTACTTGGCCACCGTGGTGGTACCCATGGCCAAAGATTTAGGCATGGAAGATGAGTATGCCTACTTAGCCCCCAGCATCGATCGCTTTCCCGTGGGAGCAGAGCAGCGGGCGATCGCTTACCAGGTTGGCTTTCGTCAGGCGATCCATTACGCGATCGCTGGCGGATTGATGGGTGTCTTGGTCGCAACTCGGTGAATCACGCCAGCGCGGGTCAAAAATCGCCATTTGGATAGAAGACAGGGCCCTCGTCAAAAATGATAGGGTAGGCGTAGAGGTGCCTTGTCAATAAGACACCCGTTTATCCCGATCGCCTCTTTTGCCCTTGGACGCTTCCACCCTACTGCTGATTGCCGCACCTCCCGTTGTGGGGGGCATCATTGGCTATTTCACCAATGATCTAGCCATCAAAATGCTGTTTCGTCCCTATCGTCCCCTCTACATCGCCGGACGACGATTGCCCTTTACCCCAGGCTTGATTCCCAGCAACCAAGAACGGCTAGCCAAGCGGATCGCCGATACCATTATGGGGTCGTTGCTGACGCCAGCAGAGCTGCAAAACCTAGCGCGGCGCTTATTGCAAACGGAGCGGATGCAGTCGGCCATTCTCTGGCTGCTGCGGCTGGCCCTAGAACAGCTCCAGGCCCGAGATGATCGGGGTACTAGCAAAATTGTCGCCAATATCCTGCGGGATTTATTGGGGCGATCGCTCCTGCGCTTGGTGCGAGTTTGGGCCAGACAGGAAGACTTCCTAGCCCCGCAGCTCAACCAGATTTTTGACCAAGTGTTGCTAGAGTTTCAGCTCTCCGACATGCAGGCAGACCAACTGTCCGACTGGCTGCTGAACGTGGTGCTGCCCCCGGATGTTCTGCGAGTGACCCTGATCGACTTCCTCACCGATCGCAACATTCAGGTGATCGACGAAGGCTTTCGCGAAAAAACCAGCGGTACTTACTGGGTGGTCGCCAATCTATTTGGTCTACGCAATACCCTCACCCGCCTACGTACCTACTGCCTCGATGAAAAAGAGGCCACCAATACCCGCATCACCGAGCTCATTCAGGCCTTAGGCATTAAAGGGCGGTTGACCGAGTGGCTGCAAAACCTCTCCATGCAAAACCTGCCAGTTTCCACGGTGCGCAGACTGCGCAGCACCATGCGCGAGACGGTGCGCGACTATGTGAGCAATCGGGGTGCCGATCTCTTGGAAGGTCTGGGCGAGTCGGTCGATTGGGATAGCACCGCCGACCTACTGCTCAATCGCTTGCAAACCTCCGATGCCGTCTATAAGTCCCTAGAACCCGTGAGCCAAGAACTGGCGCTGGTGCTAGAGCAATATCTAGAACGCGATTTAGAAAACATTGTGGCCCAGGCTATTCCCATTCTTGATATCGACCAAGTGATCATCGATCGGGTGCGCGCTACCTCCCCGCGAGACTTGGAACTTGCCATTCAAGGCATTGTCCGCAATGAACTGCAAGCGATCGTCAACCTAGGCGGGATCCTCGGTTTCACCATCGGTCTCTTCCAAGCGGTGATCCTCTATTTCCGTGGATGATCAATCCTCGTGATTCGTGCAAGGGCCAGGCAAAATAGAGATAGACTGGGACGTTGCCCTTAGGGCTTGAGTCGTCCGTTGCTGCATCGAGGATGCCGATATGTTTGCGTATGGTTTAGCGATACTAGTGGGTTTGGGAAGCCTGACATTTTACATGGCGGCCTTTTTCATCCCAGAAGTGCATCGCCGTCAAGATATAGCTTGGAGCGGCGTCGGCATGTTCTATGCCTTGGCGCTGTGGATTTATGGCGATCGCCTCCAGGGTGGCCTACTAGTGGGGCAAACAGCCAGCGTGGTGCTCTTGCTCTGGCTGGGGTGGCAATTGCTGATCCTGCGCCGACAAACCACCCCCCTTGAGCAACAAACCGACTTGCCAGACGGCGCTGCCGTGATTCCAGGATTGGAGCGCCAACCTGCAGCATCAGCTCGGCAACCGACTCGCCAGACCAGCAAGCAGTCCAGTAAGCCATCCAGCGAGCAGTCCGCTAAGCAGTCTGCCCAAAAGACTACACCAGTCACAACTACCCCATCGGCTCAACCGGCCCCGTCAGCCAGTCCAGCCGCGCCAGTTGCCGATACCTCGACCACCGACACTCCTCCCGCAGCAACCCATGTTGCCCCTGGTGACCCCACCACCGTCGAGTCTGCCGCTGTGCCAATCGCTGCGGCAGCGATCGCCCCTGCCCCTGCCGCCCCACCAGAGGCTATCCCTCCCACTCCATCAGCGGCCACCCCATCGCCCTCATCAGAAGCTATTCCATCAAAACCAGCCCCATCACCATCACAACCTATCCAGGCGGAACCTATTCAGCCAAACGCTACCCCATCCGAACCGACGCCATCAAAATCGACCCAAGCTCCCAAACCAGAGACAGCCACCAGTCCATCCCCCAGCTCTGAAAAACCAGATGCGAAGGCTTCCCAGATCGAATCCCGTCCCGAAGCATCCCCAGCACCAGCTTCCCAGCCGCGAGCGCCCCAGGCGAACCAACGCCCACCTCAGCGATCCAACTCAACTCCCCCACCCTCTCGTCCCTCCAGCCCAGCCAGACCACCTCAGCCGACACCCCAAGCTGCCCGCAAACCCGACCCGTCTGCTACTAAAGCTGCGGAAACGCCTCAACCAACGCCCCAGTCCCAAGCACCTGCTCCAGCACCTCAGCCCCAAAAAGCACCGGGGCCCATGGGTCGCCTGAAAAACCTATTTCGGCGTCCCGCACCAGCAAAATCATCTGCTAAGGCGTCTTCATCCGTTGGGGAGATTGAGGAACTCGAAGAAGGTTGGGATGATTGGAACGAAGCACCACCCTCACCAGCACCCACCAGCGATCGCCGGGATCCATCCCGTGCGCCCACAGGCGATCGCCCCCCGAAGGTCTTGCAAGCTGAACTAATTTCCCAGAAAGACGACGTTTCCTTACCTTCACCCTACGAGGAAGAATCCAGTATTTGAGAGCGATCGCTCTCAAATATCTGGAGATAACAAGATGTCATCGAGACTATCCTAGCTATCCCCGATCTCACCTAGTCCACCATCCTCCTATCGTCTCTAGCTCTCCTGCATCCAGTTCCTAGGATTTCCTGACATTTGTCCTGATCTCGCCTACTATTGTCTCGATATCAAACCCTGGCAACCTAAGGAGATACAACTCTTATGAGCATTCGGCGTGGACGACAGGCCACTAGTGGCTTTTTCTCAGATTTTCGCGATTTCATCATGCGGGGCAACGTCATCGATCTCGCTGTAGCGGTGATCATTGGCGGTGCCTTCGGCAATGTGATTAATTCCCTCGTAGCAGACATTTTGACGCCTGCTATTCTCAATCCAGCCATGCAAGCAGCAGGCGTAGATAAACTAGCAGACCTGAGTGCAGCAGGTATTCAGTATGGTCTGTTCCTAGCAGCCATCATTAACTTTGTGGTCATTGCCTTCTGTATGTTCTTGGTGGTGCGATCGTTTACGGCGATGAAAAATCGCGTGAAGCGAGCGGAAGAGGTTGAAGCAGCAGAAGCCCCACCAGATCCTGCCATCGTAGCCCAAGAACGTCTAACCCAGGCAATTGAACGATTAACCAGCGTCATGGAACGCCCCCAGTAGGTTAGAACCGCAAAGCGATCGCTCTTTATTCAACATCTAGAGGGCGATCGCTCATGGCATGTTGCGAAGTGTTGCATTTACTCCTCGGATCATGATAGTAAGCTATTCATAGAACAGACGCCACAAAGCGTAGCTTCTACTTATCTTGCTGGATCAACACTTATGACGAATTCGTCTCGACCAAGACTCTATACTCGAAGAACCAAATGGTATAACTTAGCTTACCTAGTATTGATTACTCTCATATGGAGCACGGTGGTCATCACGCCAAGTCCCTCTATTCCAGGAGTTATTTTAGGCAGCATCATACCCGTGACGGGAGTCGCAGCCATCGTTGGAATCATCTTAGATAAAGCCTGGGCAAAGTGGGCAGCGATCGCCGCCTATGGCTTCTTGAGCTTCATCCTCATTGCAGGATTTGTGTCTTCCTTCCTACAACCTAGTCTAGCTAGTACCCTTGGCGACGATGGGCTCAGAGCTTCTAGAATCATGATGCTTCTCATCCTCGCTGTCACGCTTCTAGGCATAAATTCACTCATGAAGAAACGACCTGCTGCCCCGGTCTGAGGAGCTGTGAATGCTCAGCAGGACTGGGTTGATAAGGGAGGCGATCGCTCTTGACATGACTATCTAGGGGGCGATCGCTCATGGTATGTTGCGAAGACAGTTCATCTAATTCTAAGCTCATCTATGACAAATTCTTCTCAGCCAAAGCTCTATACTCGCACGACGAAATGGTACAACCTAGCTTATCTGGCATTCATTGCTTTTACATCGAGCACGCTGGTGATCACAACTGTTTGGGGCACGTATGAAGACACAGACGTCTCTGGTGTAGAAGTCGTTCGTTCTGGTGCCATGGCAGTAGTGGGAATTGCCGCGATCGTTGGCATTAGCTTAGATAAATCCTGGTCAAGATGGGCAGCGATCGCTACCTATGGCTGCTTCATCTTTATACTGATTGAGGGATTCGTAAATTCTTTGCTGGCAGACTCTGCTCTGACGATGGCTCTTAACTCAAGTGCGCTCATAGCTTTTAGAGGCTTGCGAATAGTCATGATCATCCCAGCGCTGGTGGGCGTTGGTTTGCTGATGGACAAACGATCTGCTGACCATGCCTAAGGATATGTGAATGCTCAATGGAGCTGGGTTGGGGAGGGAATGCCACCCCTTGGTGTGCAGGGTGGCGATCGCAACTGTACACCAAGAGAACAGTGCATCGCTCAGAAAGGCATTCTGCCTGAAGACAGCATTTTATAACCCCCGGTCATCGCCACCAAAGCGACAAAAAACTGCCAGAGACTGGTTGGGTTCAGAATTGCTCGACTACTTGCAAAAACACAAATGATGCCGGCCGCCACAAAAACCCAGCCAATGCTTTTAGCACCCAAAGGTAAGACCACCAAAGCCAAAACGCCTACAACGAGAAGCAGGATGGATAAATCGGCTGCAATACCTCTCCAAAAATAGGGCGAGACGTTCGTGGTGAAAAAGATATTTCTTCCCAGAAAGTAAATTCCCAGCAACAGCAGCGCAAAGCCTATCAGTTGAACTAAAAATCTCATGGCGGTGTCTCGCAGTTAACAACGTATAAACATGGTGATCCTCAGGCAAGGTAAGTGAAGCGCTTAGTATTTGCGCCCCAATATATATTCTACAGGCTGGGCTGGCGGAGAGCGATCGCTTTCCTACTTGATGCACGCTAGGTTAGGATACCGGATATGATCAAAGATAGGGGATTCATTAACAGACCCCATCCCCTTGCTCACAGGCACCAATACTCACCCAACTACTGGATCCATCAGCCCAATGTTCCTTTTTCCAGATAGGAGCATTATGTTTGAGCGTATCGATCGCATATTGACAAGCCGCAAACGCCTCGGAACGATGGGGGCTGCCAACGGCTACCAAGACACTAATATCGCCTACCGCCAAACGTCCTGTGCGATGGTAGATCACGCTATGGGTGACGGGCCAACGCTGGCGAATATCGGCGGCGATTTGCTGAAAAACACGAATAGCCATCGGCTCATAAGCTTGGTATTCCAGCGCCACCACTGGACGTCCCTCAGTTTGATTGCGCACCATGCCGCTCATCACCACAATCGCCCCATTGGCTCCATCATCGGCTAAGCCGTAGACCTCATCTAGGGACAGCGGCGCAAAGGTGATCGCAACGTGATCACCCTCCAGGGTGGGAGCTTGAAGTAGTTGAGATCGAGATATATCCATCGACAATAGCCTAGAGCGCAATACAATTATTATTGTGCGCTATTCTACCCTGAGCTATGGAGAAGGAGGGTGCTGGTTAGAAGCCTAGGACACAGGTGATCGTTTTTTGCCCTTGGCGTTTACAGGTTTCCATCCGCCCTTGCGCATGAACCACCAATCCAGCAATCGCAACGACTACAATCACAAACACAATGAGGCCACTGTCCTTCATTTCTTTTCTCCTCTGGGATTGATTGCCATAGCCAACAGATAGAACCTCATCGCTGTATCAGGTGAGAAACCTGGCATCTAGGAAGTGCCTTGCTGGCAAGAGCGTTGTTTTCAGATTCAATATCGAGTGGTTATCCGCTGTTCAGTCTTACATTACCCGGTTATCGATCACGACTCACATTCTCCGTCAATCTATGGAGCCTAGTCAGGGATGTTGAGCCAGGATCGCGTCGGGAATGGCGAGGATATGGAAGTAGGCCAATCCAAGAATGAGGACAGTGTAGGCGGTGGAAAGCCCCAAACTGATCAATAGAGCGCGTTTGGGATTGGAGGTTTCTGGCTGCCCGACGAAGCCGGTTGCGCCCCATTGCATCATCACAATGCCTAAGACATTGGATAGCCAGTAGCCAAGGGCGGTAGCGGGGAGAAACCAGGCGGGGTTGAGCCAACTGGCTGCATAGCCCACGACGTAGGCGATCGGCAGGTTAAAAAACAAGTCATTCCACCACGATAGGGGCGATAGCATATACCCCAGACCTACCAAGCCGCTGTTCCATAAGTTTCTGAGCATGGCTCACTCCTGTCCGCTTCCCATTAAATAGAGTAGCGCCATGCGGATAGCGACGCCGCTGGTTACTTGCTGGGGAATTAAACTGAGGAGCGGATCGTCCATTAGGTCGGAGCTAATTTCTACCCCACGGTTGACGGGCCCGGGATGGAGCAGGCGCACACTCGGCTTGCATAACTGGAGGCGATCGCGGGTGAGACCAAACTGCTGATGGTATTCTCGCAGACTGGGCAAGAGATGTTGGGTCATGCGTTCTTTTTGCAGCCGGAGAGTCATGACAAAGTCGGCTTGATCTAAGGCGGGTTCTAGATCCCAGTGCAGCGTGATGCTGCGAGGCAGATCGGTGGCTGCGGCGATCATCTCGGCAAAGTAGGAGGGTAGGAGAGTGGGTGGTGCAGCAAGGTGAACATCGGCACCGCTAGCGGTCAGGCTCCAAAGGTTCGATCGCGCCACCCGTGAGTGTAGAATATCGCCAACGATGGCAATTTTCTTGCCCTGCAACTGTTCCAGCCGAGGCTCATCGGCATCTAAGCAGCAGCACATGGTAAATAAATCCAGCAGCGCTTGGGAGGGATGCTCGTGCTGGCCATCGCCGGCATTGAGAACGCCCACTTGGGTGCCGAGGCGCTCCATCTCCTGGGCGATCGCCGTCGGCACGCCGGCATCCCGATGGCGAATCACCATCAAATCGGTGCCCATGGCTAGATAGGTTTTGGCGGTATCGAGAATCGTTTCCCCTTTGGTTAGCGATGACGTACCGGGGGCAAAGTTGAGAATGTCAGCAGAGAGGCGTTTGGCGGCAAGCTCAAAGCTGCTGCGGGTGCGAGTGGAGGATTCAAAAAACAGATTGGCAACCACTTTACCCTGCAGGGCGGGTACCTTTTTGGTGCGGCGCGACAAAACCTCACGGAAGCTGACGGCCGTTTGTAAGATGGTGTTGTATTCCGCCGGGGTGAAGTCCGCTAGCGAAAGAATGTGACGACGAGTCCAATCTGGTGAAGGAGGCATGTATCTTAATCAATGGGGCCATCAGCAGGAGGAAGATTTATCCCCTAGAGATTATGTCACGCAAGGGGCGATCGCTCCACCCTCTCCCTCTACCCTCCCCGTTGTTGTCCCATTCCTCTTCTCCTCGTCTCTTATGCCCAACCCTTCTGACTGGATTGAAATTGGCAAAATCGTCGCGCCCCAAGGGCTCGTCGGCGAACTGCGCGTTTACCCAAGCTCCGACTTCCCTGAACGGTTTCTTGAGCCGGGGCAACGCTGGATGCGATCGCCCAAGGGGGGAGACCCTACCCTGGTGCATCTGCAGTCTGGGCGCTATGTGGAGGGCAAGAATCTCTATGTCATTCGTCTAGAAGGCATCACCAGCCGCGCCCAAGCAGAAACCCTGCGCGACTATGAACTGCTGGTGCCTGAGAGCGATCGCCTCCCTCTCGCCCCCCATGAATTTCATGTGGCAGATTTGATTGGACTGACCGTGGTTGACCAGCACAGCCAGGATCTGGTGGGCACCGTCGTAGATGTGATGTCTACCGGGCATGACATGTTGGTGGTG
>DATNRH010001066.1 GCA_036703605.1 Candidatus Obscuribacterales bacterium
CGCTGTGGTCGAAAAGCTGATTAACTTCCTTTTCGAGTAAAAAATGTGCCATTGCCTATTGACAGTGGCACATAATCCGTGCTAGTGTACGTTTTCAGGCCCAAGTTGCGCCTGTAGCAAACACAGCCCTCCCTAAGTCGCTCTTAGGTCGAGGGCTTTTTAATGCCCCAATTCCCCGAACCGTCCCCCGGCGCAGAACCCCTCCCTCGGCGGCTCCAAGCCGCTTGCTGCGTTACGGGGGACACCCAACAGAGACGACCATGAGAGGCGCTACGAACACCCCCCATGGTCTAACCGACACCCAATATTGGAGTATTGAGCGTGGCTACTTCAAAGAGTATCACCATATGGAGCCAAAGTGTCTTCTGAACGAACCACGGCTGAGAGATTAGTTGTGCTTGAGACCGATGCCAACAACATCCAGAGCGACTTGGATGAAATCAAGGCAGACGTTAAAGAGATCAAGGCTGGCCTGAACCGGCAGAAGGGCTTTATAGCCGGGATCATGTTTGTGATTACTCCGCTATGGGCAACTATCGTGGTGTTTGCGAAGTCGTTTTGGGATAGGTATTTGCAGTGATTTTTAACCTCCTGAGAACCTATCGGGAGATGCACACAGACGGAGTGCTGCTCCTAGACGGAGAGCATTTTTGTCACACTTTAGAGGACGTTGGCAGACCGCAGGGCGTCAAAATCGCTGAGGAAACTTGTATCCCCGAGGGCGCATATTGGGCTTCTGTCACGTTCTCTCCTTCTTTCAAGCGGGACATGGTTGTCCTGTTTAACAACGAGTCGGACCATTCGATAACCCGCTTTGGCGTGAAGTATACGGGTATCCGCTGTCACGGTGGTAACGACACTGACCACACCGCAGGCTGTCCCCTGGTTGCCGAGCATTCGGACAAGAATGGCCGGGTATGGGGTTCAATGGAGGGCGATTTAACGAGGCTTGTAAAGTCTCAGGTGGACAAGGGCAAGAAGGTCCTGTTCATCATCACCGAGGAGCCGTAATGGCCTGCTTCCGCACGGATCTGAAATGCACCCGCGATGTTGGCGGCAAGCGATTCCGGCTAATCGCCCCCCTTGTGTACCAATCAGACCTTGTAGCGGAGGACATCATTGTCCCCATTGGCTACGAGACAGACTTTGCCAGTATCCCCCAGTTGT
>DATNRH010001067.1 GCA_036703605.1 Candidatus Obscuribacterales bacterium
GCCACGCGGAAAATTTTAATCACTCGAATCACATGCTCCACCGCGACTCGCTTCTGGCTCAACTGACGATTAAACTCTTTTTGCTCTTGAGTCAGGCCTCCTTTGGGAGGCTTTTTGTGCGGAGTGGTCGTATTGTGTCGACCCACATAGGCTTTGTCCCCAATGAAGGACAGTTCCTCTGGCAATTCATCTTGCGTGTGCTCAAACAGTTTGCTGTCGCTGCACGGTCCCTTCTCCCCAAGAACCACATCCACGAGGTCCACTCCATTGGGCAAGGTGATCACTTGGTTTTTGCGGGTGTGCTGCTTCTGTTTGCCGGAGTAATGCGCCTCCTGCTGTTGCTCATCACTCGGTCGAGGAATCGGTTGCTCCCAGGTATCGACCAACAAGGCTCCTTCGGGGAGCTCGGCCAGCCAGTGTTCTAACTCGGCGCGTTCAATACTAGAGCACTCCTGCTGCCATTGTTCGAGCAAACTGGCGGGCAACTGGCTGCGAAGATAGGGCAGCATCTCATGGATGTAGTTCCACACGGTTGATTCTGAACACTCAATGGTCTCTGCAATCGCTTGCATTGTCCAATGGTGCCGTAGATACATCAGGGTGACGAGCAATCGACACAGCAGGTGAGTCTCCTTTTTGCGTCCGCCACCCGCTTGCCGTTTCCGATCGGGTCGTTGAGCCTGTTGTTGGCGCTCCGTGTGTTCCGCTTCTGCAATGCGCTGCCAGAGTTCCCACAACGCATCGGCTCCCATCCCCACCATGCGTTTGCCGTGTTGAGGGCGCTTATTGACTAAGTGCAGTAACCGGTTGAAGAACCTCTGATTCATTCGCGATCTCCACAGGGGTGACTCTTTTATTGTGACCTCTTGGCTTATTTTTGAAGATGTCTAATAGAGCCACCTGATCCTGAAGGGATAGAGATTCGACAGCATCGATCGCCTGCTGAAAAGCTGATATCTGCTCTGGCATCACTCTGTACAATTCTGAATACTCATCTGGCCTGATCCTAGCATCGAGCTGCCAGCGTAGGCGATCGCGCTTCGCACACGCTGGGCGATCGCGCCTCGCATACATTATGCGATCGCCTAAAATGCTAGGTAGAGCCACAGCGACGGTAAATCAATGGTTTCAATTCCCATCACCTTAGAGCAACTCATCGCAGCCGTGCAGCAGTTGCACCCCGAAGAACG
>DATNRH010001068.1 GCA_036703605.1 Candidatus Obscuribacterales bacterium
TTGCTGGGGGTGCCGTGCTCGTGCACCAGATCCTTCTTAAAGCCATCCAGCGAGGGCATCCCATAGACGAGAGCGCGCTGCTTGGCGATGGCATCCACCTCGTGCTCTTCCGCCAATAAACCCAAAGGCCCATACATACCGGTACCCTCGCCCGTAAGAGTGGGCCAATCTTCCTTTTTGTGCGCCTCCAGAGACGGCCAATGGACCTTTTTGCTAATGGCGCGCCCGCTCTTGCTCTTTTCCAAACAGCGCTTAAAGTAGTGGGTTGGCACAAACATGGTGTTCAGGTGAGCGCCTACCTGCTCGGTGTCGTCGCTCACCTTGGCTCCGTGCACCACGTCCAGCGACATCAGGGGTATGTAGTAGGGCATGACCTTTTGCTGCATATGCTTAAAAACGTCCTTGTAGCGGGATCCTTCCAAGGTAGCCTCTGCAAGGCTATCAAACGTGGCGGCAATCATCATGCCGGTATCCTCACAGTCTCCACTCCACGTGACCCCTGCATCACCAAAGTTCTCGTAGCCTTGCTTCAACTGATTCAGGTACCTCTTGAAACGGGTGTTCCTATCGACTTCATCGCTAATGTAGTCGAGATACTGGGCGACATAGACACAGATGAGTGCCATGGTCTGGGCTTGGCGCGTGTGGTTCATCTTCATGTAGTCTTCAGGCCGCTGAGCGGGTTGCTCGCGACGGAGGACGACCTCGAGGGCATTGTCCCAAAAGCGGCCATTGCTCTTGGGCGTCTCGTACTTGACGTAGGCCATGGCCGGCAGGGGGACGCCCCCGGTGAACTCTAGCCCGCTCTCACTGATATCATAGGGAGCCTGAATACGCTCCGTGTTAGGAATAGTGTCCCCAACGTGTTGCGTCATCCTGATGGTGCTCTCTATGTACTGGTTCAACCGCTCGCCTTGCGCCTGCACGGTGGCGCCTATCAGGGACTTGATCCCGGCGTGGGGGAGCGGCGCAAAGCGGAGCCCGTCCAAGTCGACCTTGTTGATGGTTAGCAGCACTTTGCCCTTGATCAAATCGTCGGCCGTGTGCATAACAAAGGG
>DATNRH010001069.1 GCA_036703605.1 Candidatus Obscuribacterales bacterium
CTCGGACTGGGGAGCAGCATCATTCGCTCAGGTGCGCTCGCTGGTCAATACAGCAAAGCGTCAAGGCATTTCTGCGTTTGACGCCATTTCCCGTGCCCTTACCTCTCATCAGACCGATTGGCTACTGGATTGAGCAATTACGTTGCGTGCCGCCGAGGGCTTTTTTCTCTTAGCGCTTATGCACTTAGTCACTTAGTGCTTAGTCTTTTAGCCCTTGCTTACTTGCCTTCGGCGATGGAATTATTTTTTGAACAAAAGAACGCTTGAACTACTCTAGTGTATGAGCTAGTTTCTTGTATGCAGTACCTTCAGATAGTTGCGATCTAGTTGAGCAATTACGCTGAGTCAGATGACCGTGAGTTTCGGCAAAGGCTCGAAAAGCCTCTAGATCGTTGATGTTGGGCTCAGCTCCAGGGAGTAGTAGCTTTTTCTGTCGCCTCGATCAATAGCAGCGATCGCTTTTTCGCGCAGATCATCACGATAGGCGGCTGGCATCCTTTGAGTACGGTCGCTTCCAGAGGTGAGCAATGACGCAGGAAAATTTCAATTTCATGGATTTGCTGGACGATGATGCCTGGTTTGAGGCGTCGTCTCGTCGGGAAGAATCGGTAGATTGTGAGGCGCTGGCTGGTTATGGCTGGGGCACTCATTTGGGGGCAGTCATGTCGAGTCCTCAGGGCTACAGCCACGTTGCTTAGTTGCGTTCGATGGTCATGCAAGCCTGGAAGCAACTCGTGAGCGAGTGGGATTTGGGGATTGGGGCAGAAGCGGCAGAAGCGAAAGGCCAGGCACTGATCATGGAACGGCTTCATCGGCCTGAGCCTGAAATTCAAGAAATCCTACTGGCACTGCTGGAGGCAAAGCTCTCCAAGCCCCAAGGAGAATGGGAAATGACTGAATTCGTTCATAGCCAGATTCGAGCTGTCTTTGGCAAGATGCTTACCCAGGAGGATTGGAGGGCGATCGCAGAAAGTGCCAGAGACCGAATCTATGCTCAAGTGCTTAGGCAAGAGCTGGTCGCAGTAGAACGTCTGTGACTTCAATCTTTAAGCTGACACAGCCTACCGTTTCCTCCCTGCCTGTTCTGGCGAATCTTCCCCATAGTGGCCTTCTCGTCCCGGAAGCGATTCGACGGCAGTTCACAGCATCCCATCAAGCTTTTCTCCCTAACCAAGACTGGCACCTAGATCAGCTCTACGACTTTTTGCCAAGGTTGGGTATCACGATGCTGCAAGCGACCCATAGCCGCTATGTGGTGGATCTTAATCGATTGCTGAAGCCTCCCTACTTTGGCAATTTCTGGAGCGCGGTCGTGGCAGAGAAGACTGCCTTCAATCAGCCTCTGTACGAGATCCTGCCTTCACCCAAGGACGTTGAGCAACGGCTAGAGGACTATTACCGCCCCGCCATACCCCTGATAGGTGCCTGCGATCGCCAACGTCGACCTCAAGTCCTCTCTGCTTCTAGTCGATCCAAAATCTGCTGTAAAGCCGCCTTTAGGATAG
>DATNRH010001070.1 GCA_036703605.1 Candidatus Obscuribacterales bacterium
AGGTTCCCCAAAATCGAGTCGGCCTGCTGGCGAATGTTGCTAGAGAGGGTGTCGAACTGAGCGCGAAACTCGCCGGTGGCGGTTTCCAGTTGGGTGACCACCAAATCTCGCCGGCTCTGCACCTCCGCCTGCACGCCAGAAAACTGAGCGGCAAAGTCGGCTTCCTGTTTACGCAGACCTTGCAAAACCGCCGTTTTTTGGTTTTGCACCTCCGACTGAATGCCGTTGAACTGGGACAGAAATTCCGCCGCCTGCTGTTTGAGATTGGCAATAATACTCGTCTGCTCTGCCTGGGCACGGCCCACCAGGCTAGAAATCTGATCGGTAAATCCAGACTCTACCTGACTAAGGTTATCGATCATCAAATTTGCCTGCCGCTGGATCTGGGCCTCTGTGCGTTCGCGCACCATATCTAACTGCGGCACAAAATCTTGCTCTAGGTGAGTGAGGCGATCGATCACCTGCTTTTGGTGCTGGCCAGCCTGTTTATGCAGCTCTTGGAGACGGGTGGCGAAGGCCTGCTCGGCTTGGTCTAGGCTGCTGTGGGATTGGGCCTGGTCATCGGCGATCGCCTTCTGCACATCGGCCAACTGGGTCGATAGTTCGACTTCATAGGAGCGCGTTTGTTTCTCAAAATGCTCTAGATGTTCATCCAGTTCATCCAGGGCCTTTTCCTTGAGCCGACCCACCTCGGTACTCAGCCGCTGTAGCTCCTCCCGCCGCTGCTTCACCTCTCGCTGGAAGCCAATCACGCCCTCGTCTAGCTCCTCGGATAGGGCTTCCGTTTCCTTGAGGAGCGATCGCAATTCTTTGTGGGCAGCCGTAATCCGATCTTCCAAATCCGTCAGATCATTGAGGTGATCCTTCACCAAAATGGTCACCTCGCGCACCACCGATCGCCGCAAAAGCCATAGGCCGATAATCGCCGACCCTAGCAGCAGCGCCAGCACGATCAACATGGCGTTGAACAGCGTGGTGGTGCGATCGATATCGGCTAAGCGTTGATCCAGATCGGTGGGTTGCTCAGCGGTTTGGGCGATCGCGCCAGACTGGGTCTGAGGGAACACCGTCGCGGTCACCGACAACAGCAAGGCCAGCGCCAAGCTGGGCAATAAACCGGGAGTTTGGGATCGGTCTGGACGCTTCATCAACATTATCCTTGTCGGTCAAAGAGCGGGGCGGCTGGCTAGCCGGAGGGAGGGTATGCTTTATTGTGCTACGAAATGGCCCAGGGCATCCCTAGGAGCGATCGCCTCATCCCCTGCTCTAGTGTACTCTGCTGCTCCTCCGGCGATGGCATCCGAGGATTTATGAATCTTGCTCAGCCTAGAATCTGGATTTCAAGGCTGAGGTGTCTCATCAACCAAGGCAAGGTGCAGGTTCTTTCGCCGGATGATCGGTCAGCGGAGCGCCGTCGTCGCCGCATTTAGAGATGATGATGCCAATCCTGCCGATCTTGGATCAGCTTTAAGACCTGCTTAATCTCCTGGGTGCGGTGTTTATTGACAATCAGCGTCACGTGGCCGTCTCGCACTACCACCGTATCTTCTAAACCAATGGTGACGATCAGCT
>DATNRH010001071.1 GCA_036703605.1 Candidatus Obscuribacterales bacterium
ATGGTGGCCTGCTGGGCCCAAACCCACGAACGGGTGGTGGGAGCTGGGCAATTGATGACCATGCCGCTGTTTTTTGCCAGCAATGCCATTTATCCGATCTCGATTATGCCGCCGTGGCTACAGATGCTGTCGCGGATTAACCCGCTGACTTATATGGTCGATGCCCTGCGCAGTTTGATGCTGGTGTCCCAGGTGGCGGAGTATGGGCTATGGCTCGATTTTGCAGTGTTGATCGGACTCACCGCCATCCTCACAGCGGCCTGCGGTCGGCTCTATCCTCGCTTGGTGCAGTAGGCGATCGCCCCTCCCTAATACCAACGCTCAGATTGCCCAATACCGATTGCCCTCACCCCAAACCCCTCTCCCAGAACGGGAGAGGGGCTTCAAGCCATGAATTTATGCCCCTATGTTCTGGAGAAATGTTCTGGAGAATGGGTAGGAGGCATCTCTAAAATCCGGGACTAGCGGACAGCAAACGACCATCGACTGTCCAGAGGCGTAAAGTTTGGGTGTCGTCTAGGGTAGCGATCGCTTCTCCGCTGGGGTCAATGGCAACGACCGGACTACCCTGATGGCCATCTAACTGCGCGATGGGATTCCCTGATCGATCCCAGATCAGGACTGTGCCGTTGTCTTGGCTGAGCGCAAGCAGGTGACCCTGGGGGCTGAAGGCTAGGTGGTTGACCTCGGCGGTGCCATCTGAGGTGGCAATGGGGGAGCCGTCTACCTGCCACAGGTGGGCGGTGCCGATGCCGTCTAGGGTGGCGATCGCCCTGCCATCGGGGCTGAAGTGGATGTGATCAATCCAAGATGGGTGCTCCAGGGTGGCGATGGCCTGGCCTGTCATCGTCCACAGTTGGACGGCGGGGTCGAAGGTGGCATAGGTGGCGATCGCTTCTCCACTGGGGCTAGGAACCATGTCTATAATCCAGTCTTGATGGCCGTCTAGGGTGGCGATCAGGGTGCCGGTGGTGTCCCAAAGTTTGACGACTGGGGAACGGCTGCGGGTGGCGATCGCGCTTCCGGTCGGATTCAGGGCTAGGTCGGAGATGATCAGGTGGGGGACTAGGAACTGGGGACTTTCTAGGGCGGTGATCAGGCGGCCGGCGGTGTCCCAGAGTTGGGTGGTGCCGTCGCTGTGCAGGGTGGCGATCGCTTGCCCGTTGGCGCTAAAGACCAGTTGCCGGACGGGGCGATCGGGGCCGCTGAGCTGGGCGATGGGGTTGCCGCTGGGGTCGAGCAGGTGGGTGGTGCCATCGGCATGGCCCAGGGCGATCGCGTCGCCGATGGGGCTGAGGGCCACGGTTGTAATGGGGCTGGACGGTTCTACGATGGTGGGCTGGCGATGTTGGAGATCCCAGATCTGGAGTTGGGTGGGGTCGTAGATGAGCAGGCGATCGCTGCCTGCATTCCAGACTATCTGTGCGTCTGGGGTAAGGTCGAGCTGGGCGATGGCGGTGCCGTCGGGATCCCATAGGCGGATGGGGCCGTTGGGGGAATGGGTGATCAGGGTATTGCCAGGATGCCAGATGATGTCGCCGCTGGGGTCTTCGTCCATTGCAAAAATGGCTAGGAGCGGTGCGGCTGGCTGCGGGATCTGGGGGGGAAGGCTAGGGCCGGCGAGGAGGGGCAGGGTGAGCAGGAGGGCGGGAAAGGTCATGGGGGAATAGACGGAATGCGATCGCGGCTTAACTACAGTGGAACGGGATGAATTTCGGCAGCGTTAGGGCTCGCGGGGGGGAATATTGCACATAGCGCGATCGCTCTCGGTTACATCGGGGCTATGGATAAGGTAGCTGCGTAGGCGACGACAGGCCCGGGCCAGCAGGCTATCAATATCTTGGTCAACGGGCCACATTGTCACCCGCTGATTAGCAGGGTCTTCACCCAGAAGAACATTGCCGGGCTGGACAATCCATACATAGCTCCAGTCTGGGGCAAATCTTGCTAAAGATCCCTCATACTGGGCAATTTGCTGACCATTTAGCGTCCAGATGCGCGTTGTGCGATCTCTACTACTTGTGGCAATGGTGGTGCTGTCTGGGCTAAACTCCACCCGACTGATCCAGGACTGATGCCCCTCCAGTACTGCTAACGGGTTACCTGCCCTATCCCATAGGTGTACTGTGCCATCGAAGCTTCCTGTAGCAATAGTTTGACCGTCTGGGCTAAATAATACCGGCCAGACAGCATCTTG
>DATNRH010001072.1 GCA_036703605.1 Candidatus Obscuribacterales bacterium
CTAAGTAGAGCTACATCCGGGTTCCCCATATCCGTGGCAGGGAGCCACAGTGGCCATGGAGCCACATATCCTTGAGCTCACTCTTTTCCGGTCTGTGGTGTAGTAAACACCCTACAATCAACCCAAGTGAGCTACAGCAGCTACAGCTAGTGCTTTGAGGGCGCTAGGGCTGGATTCATTCAGTTTATCAGACCCAAGACTTGAGTGGAAGAGAGTCAAACGATCCACATTGTCAAAGATGACATTGCTGATTTCCATGAACGTTTCCATGGGTGACGACCCGTGTAGGAGGCAGAGACATACGGAGGGTCTCACCGGCAGTTGTATATGACCTGGTATCCATGGAGAAAGAGTCTCCATAGGCAATGGATCGATGGTACAGTGCTGATAGTCTTCATTGCCAATCGATGTTGATCTAAGCTGGAAATTAGGAAAAATGTGGAGGCCTATAAGCGAGATGGCTCGCCCCGCTCGCACCTATGTGGCCAACTATGTGACCCCTTAGTCCACTAGTTCCCACGAGCCAGTGTGCCCTATTTAAGGAAATTTAGGTAATACTCTGTAATTCCGGGAATGATCCCCAAGTCAGCAGGGCTATGGTAATTAGGCGAATCCCCCGGCAGTTTTTCCGTTGTGTCCTGGAACGTGCGAGACTCCGCTAAAATAGGCGCAAACGTACGAACTACACGGCATATCGCTCAAATGGCTCCGTGGAGCCAAGCCATTTCCTCACTTTTTTTTAGGAATAGCCACTTTGCTGGAAATACAGCTAGTAATAGCGCTTGAATTCATTGACAATGGCCAAGACAGCCACAATGGCCACTAAGGCCACACAGCGTCGAGATGAGACTGCTGAGAAGGAAGATGACCTAGGCCCTGTGCCTCGTGTCTCCAAAAGGGCAAAGAAACCCACTGCCAAAGCGCAGGAAGCCAAGAGGCGCAAATCAAAGTCCAAGAAGACTGAAAAGGATGAGGTTGACAATGAAGATGTCTCCATCCCTGAATCGCGAGACGACGATAGCAACGATAGCCCAAAGGCGGCAGACGCTGGACGGGGCGCTGGAGGAGCCGATGGAGGCGACGATGATGATGATGGTGTCGGCGATTTCGGAAGTGACGATGAGACCGAATCGGAAGAAGATG
>DATNRH010001073.1 GCA_036703605.1 Candidatus Obscuribacterales bacterium
GCTACTTTATGACTTCAGCTTCTGTAACCCTGACGGTGAATGGGGAGACCCAAACCTGTCCGTCCCAAACGTCGCTACCCCAGTTTTTAAACCTAATTGGCATGAATCCTCGCCTAGTGGCGGTGGAGTATAACGGCGAAATTCTCCATCGTCAGTTTTGGGAGCAAACCTTAATCCAAGAGGGCGATCGCCTCGAAGTGGTCACAATTGTGGGCGGCGGCTAGACGTCGAGTTCGGATATTCCCCATAAATTCCTCCTTAAGCTCGCCTCGGTTCTGAAGAACAAGACAGTACAGTAATAAGTAGGGAGCGTAGGATGCTCAACGCCATCAACCCAACCTTGAGCATCAACGATCGCTCTAGATGAAGCGATCGCCATCCCTGGTCTTGGTTTGCTGGAATAACACAAACACTATGCACAACACACGAATTAAACGCTTCAAGTCCCTAGTTAAGCCCCTGTTAGCCCTTGCCCTCATGGTTGCCTTGGTCTTTGGCCAAGCCGATAGCGCCTTGGCGGCCCGTGGTGGACGCATGGGAGGCGGTAGCTTCCGGTCAGCGCCCAGTCGCACCTACACTTCTCCAGCTCGGCCAGCTCCAGGGGGCGGCTATTATGGTGGCGGTGGGTTCGGCTTTCCCTTCTTGATCCCCTTCTTCGGCTTTGGCGGTGGCTTTGGCGGTCTGTTCACCATTTTTATGGTGATTGCCGTGGGCAACTTCCTGATGTCGGCGGTGCGGCGATCGCAGGAGAATGGGACGATGGAGGAAACCTACAACCCCACCATGTCGGTGAACAAACTGCAGGTGGCGCTGTTGGCTGATGCCCGCACCCTACAGGATGACCTAAACCGCATTGCGGAGTCTGCTGATACAGGTTCCACTGCTGGGCTAGCCCAAGTGCTGCAAGAAACCAGCCTATCGCTGCTGCGGCACCCGGAATATTGGGTCTACGGCAGCAGCAGCAGCCAACAGGCCAAGATGGATTCTGCGGAACTGCAGTTTAACCGGCTGGCGTTGACGGAGCGCAGTAAGTTCAGCGAAGAAACGCTGTCTAACGTGAATAACCAACTGCGTCAGGCCAGCGATCGCTTGGCCCTAGGTGCCAAAGGCGAGATTGATCCCGCTAAGCTACCGGATCAGCCTGGCGAATACATTGTGGTCACGCTAATTACGGCCAACCAAGGCAAGCTGGATCTGCCGACCATTCAAAGCTCTCAAGATCTGCGTCGGGCGCTGAGCCAGATGGGCGCGATCGCTGGGGATAAACTTGCGGCTCTGGAGGTGCTATGGACACCCCAAGCCGAGGGCGATACCCTATCGGCGGATGAGCTGCTGGCGGAATATCCTGACCTACGACTGGTCTAGATGAGCCTCGGCGAGCAAACTGAGGCTCACTGAAACATAATAAGACGGGTGGGTCTAGCAATAAGACCCACCCGTCTTTGCTGTGGAATGACGCTAGGCCAGGTTGTTTTCCACCAGCGATCGCGCCCAGGCAATGGCCTCCGATGCCGTGTGAATTTGGCCTTCGGCGTGGGCTAGTTGAATGGCTTCTAGCAGTTGACCAATGCGGGGGCTGGGGCGAATTTGCAGATGCTGGATTAAGTCTCGACCGCTGACTAGGGGAACGGGATGGGCGATCGCATCCTGAGGATCTAGGAACCGCTCAATCAGGGGGGCGATCGCGCCTAGGGCAACGCCTTGTCCTAGCGCCAGCACCACCAGCGCCGGCAGCGCCGCTCCTATATGGCGGAAGGCGTAGTATTGCTCACGGGCTGATAGACCACGCTCAGCAAAGTCAGCAAAAACATGGCTGTGGTTGAGGGCGGTGACCACCGACTGCACCTCGGCTCGACTATATTTCAACTGCCACAGTTCTGCCTCTGCCTGGGCCGGCACCGACGAGATGAGGCAGGCCAGCTTAGCGATGCGTAGCCAACTGCGCCCCACTCCAGAGGCATGTTGCTGATCGCGCATCCAGGTGGTGAGTTCGGCGGCAAGGGCAGGATAGTGTTCGTCAAGGGCGATCGCGGCCCGGTCAATCTGGGCGATGCAGGCCATGGATGCGGCTGTGGCGTGGCTCAGCCAATGGCGAAAGAGACCATCCTGCCAGGCCATGGTCAAAAATGCCGTACCGCTAGGGGCACTTAGCAAATAATTTAACTCCGACTGCACCCGCTCGGCGGCAATATGCTGCAAGAGCGGCGTTAGCCCCTGAATGGTGTGCCGGGTGTCGGCATCGAGCCAGAAGCCGAGCTGAGCTGCCTGGCGATAGGCCCGCAGCAGCCGTAGGGGATCATCCTGGAGGTTGCAGGGGGCAATCATGCGGATTTGCCGCTGCTGTAGGTCAGCATAGCCTTGGAGCGGATCAAAAAGGGTCTGACTGGCTGGATGGTAGGCGATCGCATTCACCGTAAAGTCGCGCTGCTTAAGATCGGCGTCAATGGTGTCACCGACCTGCTGGGCAAAGTCTGCCGTGGCTTGGTGGAAAACAACGCGGGCAATTTGGCGTTCTGCATCGAGCACCACAAAGCCAGCTCGGTAATGTTTAGCGATCGCTTTCGCGGTTTCCACCGCATGATGGGGTAGCACAAAGTCTAGATCCAGATAGTCGGCGTGCCGTTCTAGTAAGGCATCGCGAACATTGCCACCCACCAAATAGGCATCGGATGGTAGCCAATTGACGCTGAATGGCCACGTCTCTGGGGATAAGACCGATGCGGATTTAGACACCTGTTGTAAAGAAATCAAGGGATAGAACACAGCCTCCCAGAGGGGAGGGTACGACAGTAAGTGGGACAGTTATGGGGATAGTCATGGAGACATGAATCTGCCGAGCCAATGCCTACACCGGGGAAGTTGAATGGGGCGATCGGGGAATCGTTGCATTTTGCAACATCTACCCAACGACAGCCCAGATTCGGCAAAACATGAGTTAGATTAACAAAAAACGGTCATTGGTTGGTCATTTTTACCCAGGGGGAGGCTTTGAGATGTGTATTTGCGTCAACTGCCGCTACGTCGATCGCTGTATTACCTATCATGAGGTCGAGCACCAGCATCAGCAACCCCATCTCACAGAATCTCCAGATTTCGAAGCCGTTGAACCGACGATTAATGTCAATATCCGCCATCATGATCAAGAGATTGAGATGGAGTGGGATGTGGTTGGGTGCGAAAGTTTTACCGCTGATCAAGGCAAGTGGTCGCGGTTGCGTCCGGGAGAACTGGTTCCGACCTAATCACCATGCAAATTCTTGAGCAAACTCCTCAGCGACTAGTCATTCGGTATAATCCTGTGCATCGCTGGCTGACGGCAGCAGGGGCGATCGTCTATATTTTTGTGGCGGGTGTGTCGGGCACTGCCACAGCCCGAGCCCTTTATGCACTCTTCTTGCTAAGCTTTGCCCTGATTCTGTTGCTCTGGCGGGGAGATCAGGTGACCTGCGTGTTTGATAAGCAAAAGGGCCGCCTCACCTATCAACGCAGTGGTCTGCGGGGTACTAACACTACGGTAGTTCCTTTGCCCACCGTTTCCCATATCACCCTGCAAGAGCGGCGGTATCGCAAGCGTTCGTGGCGAGAGGGACGGGTGTATTGGGTGTACCTAGAGCTGCGCTCATCGCGGGAGCGGCTTGCCCTGTCGTCTGATACGTTCTTTAACTTAGAGAAAGCCCAGAATGCTGCCTGGCTGGTGTCAGATTTTCTTGGCCTACCGCCGTTCAGTTTTATTGAAGCTCCTCCTCTGTCCCTGTTTTCATTTTGATAGAACCTGAGCCTAGGAGTAGGGTACTGTTAGAGCCATAACGCACCATCTCATAAGGCTTTGATGCGTTACGCTGTTGCTCACGCGTCCTGCCTGTATAGAGTTTTCTACTCAGAACATCATCGAACTCAGGTACAAGCAGGACAGGGCTGGGCGATGGTCACGTGAGTTTTTCGCCACTCAGAATAAAAATGGGATCTACGGCGGCAAAGACCTGGTTGTTGCCCCGCGACTCTAGGCGGTTGACGGCGGATTGGATAACTTCCACGTTGCGCGCCTGGAGTTCTGCCAAGGTTTCTGACAGGGCATAGAGGCTGGTGAGATCGGTGGCGGTGGCGACGATGCGCCCTGGCGCTTTGAGACAGGCCCAAGCGGTTTGAGCGATCGCTTTCACGGATCGCCCACCTTCAATGAAGACACAATCGGGCAGGGGCTTGAGATCGGTCAGACAATCGGGCGCACTGCCTTCAACCACCTGTACATTGGTGACGCCAAAGCGATCGCAGTTGCGGCGAATCAGACCAGCCACCTCTTCGTCTCGCTCGATGGCCATAATTTTTCCCTTAGGGCAGAGCAGACCCACTTCGACGGGAATCGTACCGGTGCCTGCGCCAATGTCCCATAGCACGGCCTTAGGACGTAGGTACATATGGGAAATGAGCAAGACACGCACCTCGCGTTTACTCATGGGAATGCCGGGCAACCGTTCAAAGAGTCGATCGGGAATGCCAGGGGTTTGGTAGGGCCAAAGTTCAGAAACCATAGAATCAGGATGATGAGGTTGTGGGCGGTGCTGGGGCAGCTTAGGGAAGGGCGATCGCCTCATCCACAATACTCAAGGTTTGCAAGGTCGGATCGGCACAGCCGGTGATCGTGCCTCCCATGGTACAAATCTGAGTGAGGTAGGCGATCGCTTCGATGGTAATCGGTTCGCCGGGCATGAGGACGGGAATGCCGGGGGGATAGGGACAGATGAGTTCAGCGCAGACCTGGCCGATGGCGTCTGAGACCGGCACGGTACGGCGGCGGCTGAAAAAGGCCTGGCGCGGGGAGAGGATTGGCACCTGCAGCGGCGGCAAAGGGAGGTTAAGCAGGGACAGGGGCGATCGCTTGTCCTGCGCCAGAGTTTGAATGCCTTGTACGAGATGCTGCAGATCCTCACGGGTATTGCCGAGGCTGATGACAAAGGTGAGATGGTGCAGGCTGGGCAGTTCTGCCGTCACCCCTAAAGTTTGGTGCAGATACTCATCGGCTGCAAACCCTGTCCATCCCAAACCGCTCACATCCAGGGTCAGGCGGGTGCGATCCCAGGGGGTACCCGTGGGAGGCGTCCAAACGCGGACACCGTCAATCTTGGATAGCTCTAGCCTAGCCCAATCGGCCAGATCTAAGGTTTGAGCCATCAACTTTTCGCCATCGATCGCCATCTGATGCCGCGCTGCATCTAAGGACGCCAAGAGTAGGTAGCTGGGACTGCTGGACTGCACGAGGGCCAGGCTATCAACCAAGCGATCGCGATCGATGCGGCTGTGGAGGTGGCTATGTACCATGGCGGCTTGGGTCATAGCGCCTAGGGTCTTGTGGATAGACTGCACGGCTAGGTCGGCCCCGGCGGCGATCGCAGTCTGAGGAAACTGGGGATGGAAGGCGAAGTGGGCCCCGTGGGCTTCATCGACAATCAGGGGAAGGTCGTAGCTATGAACCAGGGTGGCGATCGCCTGTAGGTCACTACTAACGCCGTGGTAGGTGGGCGATACCAGCAGCACAGCGGCGGCAGGATGCTGCTCTAGCGCGTGGGCGATCGCCCCTGGGGAGACACCTAGGGGAATCTGTCCTTGGCTATCTAGCTCCGGTGTCACAAAGACCGGCATGGCTCCTGAGAGAATCAAGGCGGCGATCGCACAGCGATGGGCATTGCGCGGCAGGATGAGAGAATCACCCGGCGAACAGGTGGCCAACACCGCTGCCTGAATGCCACAGGTGGAACCATTGGCCAAAAACCAGGTTTCCCCGGCACCAAAGGCGATCGCAGCCAAATCCTGGGCGGCACGAATCACGCCTTCGGGGGCAAACAAGTTATCGAGATCGGGCAATTCTGGCAGGTCGGCGCGAAAGACCTCAGTTCCGAAGAGGGCTGCTAGACGCGGAGAGATTCCCTGTCCTCGTTTATGTCCGGGGGTGTAGAAGGGCGCATGGGGACGCGTGGCGGCGGCCCTCAGGGCGTCGAGCAAGGGCGTTTGGTGGGCGTCGAGGTGGTTGAACTGGGCCATGAAGAGCGATCGCGCTACAGGAGTCATTATCCTGCATGGCCCTGCCTTTGCGAGATGGAGAGAGATCAGGTGCTGAGGGGGGCAAGGGTTAGAGCGTGACAAGTAAGGTCAAGCCTTGCCGGCCGATGACACGCACTTGCTGTCCTAACTCTAGAGGACTGTTGATGGGCATCACCAGGCTGGCGGGCCAGGTTGATGCTGAATAGGTGACGCGCAAGCGGGGTTCTACCCATTCCACCGTGGCGATCGCAGGCATGTCTGAAAAATCGAAGGGGTCAATAGTGTTCCAAGTCATGATCACGGCCTCCGGGCATCCTGATAGTGGACCATTACCTCTATGTCGGATGACTAGGGAACCAACTATGCAGTGCCACAACCAATTGAGAAACTGTCCTAGGGCGATCGCTTCTGATGGAACATGAAATTCAGCCTGGAATGCAGCTATTCAAAGGGAAACCTAGCCGAGATCATTGCAAACTAGTCTTGTTACGATTTCTCATTCAAGTTTAATTGCAAATTCAAACCAGCTTTCGAGAAATTCGCTACAGTAAATATGAGCTGATTAGGCTCATCCACGCCACGCTGTTGCCTTCAACCTTCCATTCATAACACCCCCCTACTAGCAACCCATCCTTGGTCGCAATTGCTGGTTCCTAAGCCCCAGCCGCTGAGCGATCGCCCTGATGGTTTGCCCCTTCATATGAAAACCATATCTCTGTTCCCATTGCTTTAGGTATTGATAGAAGGCGATCGCTGTGGTGCCATAGACAAACTCAGGGATTTCAATATGGCCGACAAACGACCGATTTCGCAATTGGGTGATCCCGTCCTGCGGCAAACTGCCCGCCCTATCTCCAATGTGCAGGATGATTGGGTGCAGCCGCTGATTGATGATCTAATTCTGACGTTGATCCAATCTCAGGGAGTGGGCATCTCGGCTCCCCAGGTGGGTAGTCCCCACCGGATTGTGGTGATGGCTTCCCATCCCAACGAGCGCTATCCCGATGCGCCCATAATGGAACCGACTGTGTTGATCAACCCTCGGATGATTGATCACTCGGAGGCTTGTGTGACCGATTGGGAAGGCTGTCTGAGCATTCCTAATATTCGTGGTCGAGTGCCCCGCTATCAGGCCGTTGAGGTGGAATATACCACCCCGGCTGGCAAGCTGCAGCGGCAGGTGTTCACCGATTTCATTGCCCGGATTTTCCAGCATGAATTTGATCATCTGGAAGGCATGGTATTTCTCGAGCGCCTGCAAAAGCCCCAAGAGCTGATGACCGAACAGGAATACCGCCAACGGGTGCTGACGCCTGTGCTGGCTGGTCAATAGGGCTACATACGCTCTAGGACAGAAATGCCTAGCAGCGATAGTCCTAAGCGAATAGTACGGGCAGTCAGATCTGCTAAGACGAGTCGAGACGTACGTTTCGGCTCGTCTGCTTGTAAAATCGGGCAGCGATCGTAGAACTGGTTAAACTTTTGACTCAGTTCAAATAAGTATTGACAGAGACGGTTGGGCAACAGGTCTGCCTCCACTGCCAGAATCACCTCATCCAATTGCAGCAGGTGGCGCGCCAGGGTAAATTCTGTTTCGTCTTCTAGATCCACCGGCACGGTTTGCTGGAGTTGGCTCCAGTCAATATCGCCCTTGCGGCTAATGCCCTGAACCCGCACGTAGGCGTAGAGCATGTAGGGGGCTGTGTTGCCCTGTAAGGCCAACATGCGATCGTAGTTGAAAATGTAGTCACTGGTGCGGTTTTGGCTAAGGTCGGCATACTTCACCGCTGCCATGCCGATGGTTTCGGCGGCATGGCGGATGAACTCTGGCGACTCCTGCCGCTCTTCTTGCTGCAGGCGGTTTTCCACATCGGCCTGGGCCCGGCGCACTGCTTCATCTAGCAAATCTTTCAGCCGTACCGTATCCCCCGATCGCGTCTTAAATTTCTTGCCGTCATCACCCTTGACCACGCCAAAGGGCACGTGAATCAGTTCGACACCTTCTGGCACCCAACCGGCCCGCCGGGCTACCTGAAAGACCTGGGTGAAGTGGTTGGCCTGACCCGCATCAACGACATAGATCACCCGCTCTGCCCGATCCTGCTGAGTGCGGTAGCGAATGGCGGCCAGGTCAGTGGTGGCGTAGTTGTAGCCGCCGTCAGACTTTTGAATAATCAGCGGCAGGGGATTGCCCTCTTTGTTGGTAAATCCTTCGAGGAACACGCATTGGGCACCCTGGTCTTCTACGAGGAGCCCCGATGCTTTTAGATCGGCCACCACGTCGGCCAGCAGGGGATTGTAAAACGACTCGCCCCGCTCGGTGATGCGGATATCCATGCGATCGTAGAGCTGCTGAAACTCGCGGCGCGATTGGTCGCAGAGCACTTGCCAAGCCTTTCGAGCAGAGTCATCACCAGCCTGCAGTTCCACCACCGCTTGACGCGATCGCTCCTTGAAGTCATCTTCGGCATCAAAACGCTGCTTAGCCTGGCGATAGAAAGCTACCAGATCGCCAATATCGACCGTGCTAGCATCGGTGATCGCCTCGGGGCAAACGTCTCGCAAATGGGTGATCAACATGCCAAATTGAGTGCCCCAGTCACCAACATGGTTGAGCCGCAGCACGTCATGGCCGCGAAATTCTAGCAGCCGCGCTAGGGAGTCGCCAATGATTGTGGTGCGCAGGTGGCCCACATGCATTTCTTTGGCAATGTTGGGGCTGGAAAAGTCTACAATCACCCGCTGGGGCGCTGGGGTGGGGGCCACGCCAAGGCGATCGCTTTGGTGCATCTGCCGCAGTTGGTCTTGCAGATAGTCGGTGCGCAATTTTAGGTTAATGAACCCTGGTCCAGCGATCGCCGGTGGTTCGCAACAGTCGCTAACCTCTAGCTTGGCTACTAAAGCTTCGGCGATCGCCCGAGGTTTATCCTGGAGACGCTTGGCCAAGGACAAAGCTACGTTGGCCTGGTAGTCGCCAAACTTAGGATTGGTGGTGGGTACCAAGACCGGATCGGTGCCGGCTAGGTCGGGGCCAAAGGCGGCAACGAGGGCAGCTTCAAGTTGAGTCGTAAGGTAGGCGATCGTGGAGTTCATGAACCTAGGAATGTTCGAGGATAAACGTGAGTTGGATGACGTTACTGTTCCACGATACCCCGAACTTAGATCGTTGATTCGGCGGAGGGCGTATGGGTTGCGTCGGCTGGTGGATAGGCCATGGGCGGCGGCGCCATCTCTACTTCGGTATCATGAAGCCACAGCTCTTGCTGGGATAGCATCAGCGGAATCTTGGCGCGGTCGAAGGCTACTTTAATACGCCGACGATATTCGCGGGCCGCATTCCATTGCTCTAACGGCTGGGTACGAATCCATACGCGGATCACCATGCCGCGATCGCCAAATTCATCCAACCCTAGGGTCAGCGGTTTAGCCAAAATCCTGCCCATCCATTCTTCGTCTAAGGCCAACTCTTCCCCGACCTGCCGCACAAGATCTAACGCCTGATCAATATTGGCGCTATAGGCCACCGGGATGCGGATATCGGCTTGGGAATGGCGGCTGGATAGGTTGGAGACGACCTTGACTTCACTGTTGGGAATGGTAATCAAGCGCTCTTCTGGATCGCGGAGTTGGGTGATGCGCAGGGTGATATTTTCCACCATGCCAAAGACGTTGCCCACGGCGATTACATCGCCGACCGCATACTGATCTTCCACCAGGATTAAGAAGCCATTAATCGCATCTCGAATCAGATTTTGGGATGCCAGGGAAATGGCAACACCAATTAAACCAGCACCGGCAATCAGGGGGGCAATATCAACCCCAAAGTTAATCAGCACAATAAAAATGCCAATCAGCACCAAGAGGAGCACTGTGACGCCTTTGATCACCCGAGAAATGGTTGAGACTCGCTGCTGTAAGCGCTGATCGCGATTGGGGGTGAGCAATCCGCCATCGGCGAGGGTGTCGATAAACCAGTCAATGCTGACAAAACTAAGGCGAATGATGATGTAGATGCCTAGGGCAATGAGTGGCATGGATAGATAGGTGGGCAGACGGGTCAAGACCCATACCTGAATCCAGCGAGTTTGGGGAAATAGTCGCAAGATTAATAGAAGTCCTGCTGACCACACCAACCCTTGGCTCAGCTGAAAAGCTAGGGACTGAATAGCACCAACGTCTTCCCGGCGACGTTGGCTGATCTGCGACGTGGTAGTGGGCTGTCCAGCTGCCGCTCGTCGTCGCGATCGCCACTGATGCTGGGCTACGGAGATGCCAAAACTACAGACACACATGCCCAATAAGATGGCGATCGCCCATTTAGATTGCTCGGCCAGGGCTGACGACTGTCGCTCTCGGGCCGATTCTCGCAAGGCTTGGGGAATGGTATCCTTCAGACGCTCTGCATGGGCCATGGGGGTGGTCATCTCAAGCTGAGCATCGAGATGCGTGACGGTCATCACATAGCGATCGTTGATATAGATGGTGGGAAGGTCAGCGGCACCCCGCAATTCTAGGTTCAGCTCTGATGTTTCGCTCTCGCGATAGGCACGGCTGACGGCTGATAGGTTCCGTTGAATATCTTGAACCCGCTGAGTAAGGTCGGATGCTGGGGCCGCTACCCGAAAGAGCGGCTGTCCATCCAGCCGCACCCAAGCACTTTCGATCTCATCTTGAGCCAGCGTGGACTTAAATATGGGTAGCGGATCGGTAAAGTCTGCAGGGCTCGGAAGCTGGGCAGAGACGGAGACGATATGGAGTCCGCTGATCAGCACAAACAACAGCATCATACATGCCAGCCATTTCACCCAAAGATGCTTGGCTTTCACCTGCAGCGATCGCCGCCATCGAGTTCTAGATCGTTTCATGTACCTCACCCCAGATGGGGAAAACTAGGACGTTAACTATCAAGATGTATCAAGGTGGATATCTATTATGATGCGTTCGCTAACAATTGGATTGATGTTGCCATGGCCAGGCTAGGTCGCGATCGCTTCCTTGCCCTCCACCGATCAGATGAATTCAGATGAATTGTGATAGTTTCTTCGGTGACGTTGGCAGCATAACTCTCAAGATTCTTGGATCTAGGGAAAACGGAGCGGGGCTCGAAAATCCGCGCCAAATCAACCCATAATGGAAACAGGATTGGGGTTGGCTCCATGCATTCTTCCCTCATCCATCCACTGTCGAGTTTTCAGCCGTTTTACCCTTCATGCAGATTCGCCGCCGTCCGCCTAGCCCTGCCATTCAAGTCAGCTATCTTCAGTATCAGGTCGCTGCGCCTGGTGCCGAACCGCTTCATCTCCTCGAAAAAATTGTGTGGCATAAGGAAAATGAGGTGGATGCGTTGCGCGATCGCCTTCCCTTACTGGATCTACGCAAGCAGCTTCCGGATGCCGCGCCACCCCTCGACGCCCTAGCGGCCCTGCGCCAAGTCCGCACCACTCCGTCTCTGATTGCCGAAGTGAAAAAGGCATCGCCCAGTAAAGGCGTCATCCGCCCTGATTTCGATCCAGTGGCGATCGCTCAAGCCTATGCTGAGCATGGTGCAACCTGTATCTCGGTCTTAACCGATGAAGAATTTTTCCAAGGCAGCTTTGACTACCTCAAAGCTATCCGCGCCGCTGTGGACATCCCCCTGCTCTGCAAAGACTTCATCATCTACCCCTACCAAATCTATAAAGCCCGCACCTGTGGAGCCGATCTGATCCTGCTCATCGCGGCCATTTTGTCAGATGCGGATCTGCAATACTTCCTCAAGATTGTTCGTACGGTCGGCATGACTGCCCTCGTGGAAGTGCATACCCTGGAAGAACTCGATCGCGTCTTGGCGCTCGATGGCGTGCAGTTGGTGGGCATCAATAACCGCGACCTTGAAACCTTTCATGTTGACCTGCAAACCACCTGTCAGATCATGGCAGAGCGGCGGCAGGCCCTGCAAGAGCGCGATATTATCGTGGTGAGTGAGTCGGGTATTCATACCGCCGCTGATGTGCAAACGGTGACCGAGGCAGGGGTGAATGCCATCTTGGTAGGAGAATCCTTAATGCGGCAAGACGATCCTGGGGCAGCGATCGCCTCCCTGCTGTCCTAACCATTGCCCCAACCATGTGGAGCGGCGATCGCCCTCCCAGCCGCCATAGATGTCTGATTCTGCGCCAGCATCAGTCCGTTTCCTAGCTGTTCTACCCCGACAACCGGGCATGTTAACCCTATGGGGTCTACCTGCCTAGTCTCGTTCTACTATCGTTACGGCTGAACTCTTACCCCTATGGATCGCATCCCCCTACCCTCTCATATTCACTATGAACTCCTGCTGCAACTGCTAGAGCGCCAAACTGCCCATGCGGTTGGCAATCAGCCCCAGTTGCGAGAACAGTTGAATGAGTTGATCATTACCCTACGGAAAGCACGTAGTCAGCAGCGACATTTAGAAGAAACCTGCCAGCGCGCTCATATTGACATCGATTTTCACTGGTCTCTCAACAACGACGCCTCAGAGCCATCTCCCTCGGAGCGATCGCTCCCTTCCTAACCATCCATGACGCTACATCAAACCTCTGGACGGTGGCAGTATGGGATGATCCTCGCTGCCACGACGATGCTGCTATGGGGAATTCTGCCCATTGCCCTGGCCGTTGTGCTGAATGTTTTAGACGTATACACGATCACCTGTGTACGATTTGTGATCGCCTTCAGCGTTTTAACCCTCTACCTCAAACAGCAGGGACAATTTCCCCAGGGAAAACAGCTTCGCAGCGCCTCCTTCAAGCTGATGGCGATCGCCATCGTGTTTTTAGGTCTGAACTATTTATTTTTCCTCATTGGTTTAAAACTCACATCTCCCACCAATGTGGAAGTTTTGATGCAGCTTGCGCCGGTCACCTTTGGTCTAGCTGCCCTCGTGATTTTTAAGGAACGCTACAGTCGGTTGCAGTGGGCAGGTCTAGGAGTCATGACCTTGGGGCTGGCGCTGTTTTTCCATGAACAACTGCAGGTGCTGCTGCAATCGACCACTACCTATCTCTTGGGGAACGGCCTAACGGTTTTGGCCTGTCTTACATGGACGATCTACGCGTTGGCCCAAAAGCAACTTTTGAGAGTGCTTCCCTCCCCCTCCATCATGCTGGTTATCTACGGCGGCTGCAGCCTGCTATTTTTACCCCTATCCCAATTACCGGATCTGTTAGAGCTGTCGCTGTTTCAATGGGGCATGTTAATCTTCTGCGGTATCAACACCCTCCTTGCCTACGGTGCCTTCAGCGAATCCTTGGAACACCTGGAAGCCTCTCGGGTCAGTGCCATTATTTCCCTCACGCCCCTGGTGACAATCGCTTCCATGCAGGTGGCGGCGCGCTGGTTTCCGGGATTGGTGGCTCCAGAACACATTAGCGCCCTAGGCTTTGTGGGAGCCCTGCTGGTGGTGGGTGGCTCGGTGGCGATCGCCCTCAGCAAACGTGTGGGGAAGCCTGAGCAACTGCAGAGCTAACTTCAAGAATCTGCATAAAGAATGATGAACAACCTAGCGATTATCGGTATATTTCGTTAGATGCTAAAGGACAGCCGTCAATTCTTCACGGCTTTTCAGCAAAACTCAGCGACTCCTCAGTTCAAACCCTGAGAAAGTTGTTAAGTTTAATGAAGAACGTCCGCCGATGGATTTTAATCTGTCCCCTGGTGGTATCGCTCGGTTGATCGCATGTTTTGGCTATGAACGTTCAATTTAACGCCTCCCAATCCGTATGCTTGGCTGTTCCTGAGCAATCGGTGCCCATTCAGCACTATCTCCGCCAACCCCAGCGCCTAATTCGGGCCTTGGTGGATCCCAAGCGCACGGAACAACTGAGCCCGGAAGTTTTTCGTCTCAAGATGCGATCGCTCAGTTTCATGATGATTAGCGTGCAGCCCACGGTGGATTTGCGATTGTGGGGTAGTTCAGATGGCACCATTCATCTGCGATCGGTGGGGTGTGAAATTCGCGGCAATGACTATATCAACCAGCGGTTTAGCTTAGATTTGCTGGGCAAACTCCGTCCTCAGATCCATCAGAACCAACCCCATTTGGTCGGACAAGCGGATCTTTCCGTCGGCGTCGATCTACCGCCGCCGCTTTGGCTAACGCCGCGCCCTATTCTGGAAGCCACCGGTAACGGACTGCTGCAAAGTGTTTTACTGACGATCAAACAGCGTTTGATGCATCAATTATTGTCGGACTATGCGGTTTGGGCCACGGATCCAGAGCAGCAGTCGGCACCCCAGGGTATGGTGTTGGGCAATAGTCCTATTAGTTCTTAGCTTGTCTTAGCCTGATTGATCGACAAAACCTCTGTCATCCTGATTCTCCCGTAGGTTGAGTCAGCGTCAGCGTAACCCAACGGACTCTGAGCTGGTACTGGGTGTCCCGTTGCTCGACCCAGCCTAAGGAACAAGATTGGTCAGTTAGTCAGGTTCTTAGCGAGTTACCATCGACCGACAGAAAATCCCCAGTTGCTCAGCCGCTGGGGATTATTTAGTATGGCTAGTCCTCTGAGAGGTAAACCGCCTATTGACTAAAGCGGAAACCCTTGTGCGTCCTAACATCTCTTTTCGTTCTTCTATCTTCGTTTTTCTATCTTGCAATACTAGTTTGCTGATCAACCAGGTGTCATTCTTGCCGAGCGCTACTACAATTGTGCATCCTTTGGTGTCATCGTTCTGTTGCTCCTAGAATTGCTATGTTGTCTACTCGTTTGCGCCGTTGCTCCATTGCCTCACCTCGCCCCCGACGACCGATACTGCAGCATCTTAGCTGGGCTCTCCTACCGATCGCGGCGGGCCTGTTGGGGTCTGGGGGGGCGATCGCTCAACCCTTGCCGAACACTGCCCCTGTGACCCTAGCGCAAGCTTCATCCTCCGCCAGCACCCATCTTCTCTTCGTGGATCCTCGTCTGGGGCAGGATAGCCAGGATGGGGCTAGCGGGCGATCGCCTCTGAGAACAATCACCCGCGCTCTGGAATTAGCTGAGCCCAATAGCGTGATTATGCTTGCACCGGGGGTCTACAGTGCCGACAGTGGCGAAACCTTTCCCCTAGAGGTCGATCGTCAGATTACGCTGCAAGGTAATCCTGGGCTTTATGGCCAGGGCATTGTCATTCAAGGATCGGCCCAAGGGTCGGCTACCGTCATGTTGTCGGGGCAGGCCGCCTTGGTGGGAGTGAGTGTGACCCATCCCCAGGCCAATGGTCATAGCGTCTGGGTGGCAGATGGAACACCGCTGTTGATGAACAACAGCCTATCGCCTGCTGAGTCGCTGCACGTCACCCAAGCTAGTCAGCCCACCCTGCAAAATAACCGCATGGTGGCAGTGACTAGGGCTGCTGATCCGACCCCAGCGGCATCTGCACCACCTGCGAGTCAAACAGCTCAGGCATCCCCTTCCATGCCATCGGTGACGGTGCAGCCAGCACCGCCCACTGCCCGTCCTGTAGACACAACCTCTCCCCTGCCTCGCGTGGAGCCTAATCACTCCATTGCCACCTCTATTCCTCCCGTGGCCACTCCAGCTAGCCCCACACCTGCGCCGGAACCGGCAGCGATCGCCATTCCTGTTCAATCTCCACTTGCTGCGGCCGGAACCTCCCCATGGGATGCTCCCTCCATTCAGCTCAATGGCATCCTGCACCAGGGCTCGACCGTTGGCTACCAGCTAGAGGAGCCTGCCGAGAATGCCGTTGAGATTCCGGTGATCCTGCCGCAGTCAGGGTCAGCCGTGTCTACCTTGGTGAGCCGTCAAGAGCCTAGTTGGACGATTTCACCAGGATTGCTAGACCCCATGGCCCAGCAAACCCCCATTGATATCCCGGTTTCACCGCCGCCTGTTCAAGCAACCTTCCCTAGCCAAGCTGCTGCTCCAACGCGATCGCCGGATGTGTTACCCGTTCCTAGCATGGAGATTCCTGTTGGCAATGTGGGCGGTCTGGCGCGGGTGCCTGTCTCTGGCGGTACATCCTATGCGGTTGCGTCATCTAGTCGATCGATGGCCCAATACCGGGTTCTTGTGGAGGCCAGTCAGGCGACGACCCGCACCCGGATTCAGTCGTTGGTGCCGGGCGCATTTTCCACGGTGGTCAATGGCCAGACAATGATGCAGGCCGGGGCGTTCAGCGATCGCGCCAATGCGCAAGAGTTAGTGGATCTACTAACTAGCTATGGGTTTCAGGCTAGTCTAGAATCCCGATAGAAACGGTTGACGCTGGATAGAGGTAGACATAGGTAAGTATTGATAGGTAATTGATAGGTATCAGTAAGGACATCTCCTCTCGACCAGTGATCGCCCTTAGCGTTACGCTAGGCAAGAGGGCCTCGGTCAGGGGCTATGGCGGTGTCCGTTTATTAGGGCGTAGGAGTCAGTGTGAAATTAATTATTCTGGGTGGGCCCGGAGCCGGCAAGGGCACGCAGGCCAGTCAGCTATGCCAATTTTTAAACATTCCTCATATTTCTACGGGGACAATCTTGCGGGAGGCGATCGCTGCCCATAGTGACCTCGGGAAACAGGTGCAGTCCTATGTGGCGCAGGGCGAATTTGTCCCCGATAAGATCATGATTGAGCTGATTCGCCAGCGATTACAGCAGCCCGATAGTCAGCAAGGATGGCTGCTAGACGGCTATCCCTTGACGGCGTTTCAGGCGGAGGAACTGGACTTTTTGCTGGACTCCTTAGAACAGCGCATTGACTGGGCCATCTGGTTAGAGGTGCCGAATGCGGTGTTGGTGGAGCGATCGTTGGAGCGATCGCGATCGGATGATCAGCCGGATGTGGTGCATCGTCGCTTAGAACTAATCCAAGAACGGACGGTGCCGATTTTGGACTACTACGGCTACCGCAAGCGGCTGCTGAAGATTGATGGCAACCAATCCATGGAGCAGGTACAAGAAGCTATTCGCCAAGCGCTTGTCCAGGGAAGTACCGAAGCCTAGGGTATCTTGAGCGATCGCTGATGTTGCTCCCGAATCAGCCGCTGCACGCTCACTAAGGCGCGGTTTAGTTCATGGGGGCGAGCTTGGGGGTTGGCCAAATAGGCCTGCTGCTCTTGTTCAATCATCACCACATCTTGGCGCACTAAGCCATCTAGCAGCGATTGAGCTGCACCAAAAAGGCGCTGTTTCAAAAACCGGCGGAAGGCGATCGGCAGTTTATGCAATCGCCAGAAGGCTTGGAGGGATGTGAAGTGGATCAGGTAGGCGCGGGTCTGGGTAGGGCCGATGGGACAAAAGAGGCAGTAGATTTTGAAGTCTTGCCCTAGGGTCGAAACCCAGTTGGGATATACATAGCTGACGTCTAGAGGCTCGGGGTGTAGCCGCCGTAGGCTGGGAAAGAAGAGCTGGGAAATTGACCAAATCTTGTCAATGCGGTAGTAGCTTTGGGCTTCGTAGTGAACATCGACGCGATCGCTTGTTTCCTCTAAAGCCTGTAGTTTCGCCTCTGTCCAGGCTTGATAATCAGCATGGAGATGTCCGTGGTACATATCCATGAGGTTCTCGATTAGGTAGGAATAGTGGGCTTGACAGTCGATGATCGAGACGGTGGCGATGTAGTTGAGATGCTCCCACTCGGGAATGCTGAGGGGATTCACCTGCTCGGCTAGGGCCGCCTCGCCTGGAAAGACCCAAATAAAGCCATCCTGCTCTCGCACCGGATAGAGCTGGACTCGACAGGAGGGCAGCCGCTGATCTTTGGCTAGGTAGGGCACCGCCGCACAATGTCCATCGCCAGCAATCCGCCAGCCATGGTAGGCACATTCCAACTCATCGCCCACCACCTGCCCTTCACTGAGTTTGACAAAGCGATGGGGGCAGCGATCGGCTAACGCCTGCACCTGGCCGTGGCTATCTCGATAAAGGGCGATCGCCTCTCCCCAGATCGTCACCCCTCGGGGCGTGGTCGTCACCTCGTCACTGCGCGCCGCGACATACCAATGGTTGGGATTGATGCCAGCTTGGCGCACATCGAAGGATCCAGGCTGGGAGGCAGGAGATTCGACAGGATCGCTAAAGGTTTGAGTCATCGCAGTGGGTACCAAATGCAATGGGAAGGGGATGGCTCGTCCAGTCCTTAGTATTGGAGAGGATCGGGGAGGAGGTTCAGGATCTGGCGGGACGACTAGGGGAGTACGCAACACCTCGACATTTCCCCTGATCCCTTGACCTGAGAGACGTGGGCCGTTCTCCCAGGTTGACCGATAGGCCCAGCGTTAAGCGAGGATGGAGAATACGCCTTGAGGGCGCACCGTGAGTAAGGTGCGACGCTGCAGACCCTCTTGGTGTAGAACCGCATTGGCTGCCAGCAAGCCGCTACTCACCGCCCGCTCCATCAAGCCGCAGGGGAAGGGCATTTTCACCCAGTCGCCAGCGAAGAGGAGGTTGGGAGCCAGAGACTGGGTTTCGGGACGGTTGGGGTAGCTGCCGGGGGGGAAGCCGGAGAAGTTTTTCTGGTTGACCAGTTCTCGATGCAGCATGGAGTCGTCTTTGAGGGCGGGAACAATGTCGTAAAGTTCTTCCTCAAAGGTAGTCAGGATGGCTTGCTGGGTGGGAAAGTCCCGCTCTTTGTAGCAGTAGGCATGGAGTTCTACAACACTGCCGCCGGTTTTCTTAGCCCACTCGATATAGTCGTCCTGAATGCGATGGTAGAGGGTGATGCTATCGGTGAGGCGATAGCCTGACAGGGAGGTGAAGTCGCTGAACTCCCAGTCAAAGTCTTGGTCGAACCAGAATCTGGCTACAGCAAAAGGATCAGCGATCGCTAACTGACCAATTTGCTCTTGGATCTGGGGATGGACGTCTCCCTGGGATTGATCCAGCAGGTAACGAACGCCGGGTACGTCGGTGGCGAAGACAAAGTAGTCGGCATCTAAGGTTTGGGCAATGCTGGGGGTTGGATCCGCGCTGGCAAGCTGGATGCGATCGCCCTCGGTTTGTACCACCTGATAACGATCTAGATCGCGGCGGGCGGGGCCGCTGACCACGCGCCCTTGAGCATCGTAGACAGCGCCGTGGCAAGGGCAGTGAAATTCGCCATTGGCCGCAGGCTGTACGGTACAGCCTTGATGGGTGCAGGTGAGGGATAGGACTTCGGTGTGGTTTTGGGTAGCATAGACGCGATCGCCTGCGCCGTAGAACTGGGTTGCGCCTTCGGTGGGAATCACGTCATTTTTTGCCACCCAGAAGGGAGCTGGCGAGGTGGCGCTACCGTCCACATAGTCTACAGAGGCGACTTGGCTATCGGCCCAGTTCACCTGGGTGACCGAGACCCCGGTGAGCACCTTGCCGCCCTTGCTCTGAATTGCCGCCACAATTGGATCAACTAAGCTGCGGCCCATGTCTTGGCGAGTGCCGCGAAAGGCTAGCCCCTCGGGATTGCCAAAGAAGTAAAAGTGGAAAAACTGCATCAGTTCTCCTGCACTCAAGACATCCGGGGCATTGAGACTCGATTTGGCAAACGGTAAAAAGTACAAGTCGTATAAACCTTGGGGAAAGTCGTTCTTCACCCACTCGGTCACCGACATGTTATCCAAGCGGCCATAGCTGCGTTGGGGATGGAAGCCGGTAATTTCGCGAAACACCTGCCAATGGGAAAACTTCAGCAGGTTCAGACCCCAGTTCAACCGGTTATCAGAAGCGATCGCTAGATCGACGATATTCCAGGGAAAGGCTGAACTGCTTGGTCGGAAGCGTTCTGGCGCATAGGCTTTTTTATCGCCTTTATAGACGACGGCGTAGAAAGGTAGCGAGGTGAAATTCTCTTGGGCTTCTAACTCATCCACCAAGCTCCACAAGTTGTAGTACTGAGGGAAGAAGCCATGGAAGCCATGCTCCATACGTAGGGGCTCTCCACCAACTTCAATGTCCCAACTGGCGATTTTGCCGCCCAACTGGGGTGATTTTTCCAGCAACGTCACCGCAACTCCGCGTTGGCTGAGTTCGTAGGCTGCTGCCAAGCCCGCTAAGCCGCCCCCGACGACCACAGCTCGTCGGGGCTGGCTGAGATGAGTCGGCAGGGCGATCGCATCTTCTTGATAGGTGGAAGGCTGGGGCTTAGAAAACCGAGAATAGCCCAGGGCTCCTCCTACCGTACTCACGCCCGCCAGCTTGAGCACCGTACGCCGAGAAACCTGGGTAGACAATAGCGATTGAAGCTTTGGATTCATGAACGATGCAGTTGAAACAAAGGAAAACAGTCAATAGCCAGCAAAGGTAATCCCGTGGAGCGATCGCATGGATATGGAGGATGATAGCTAAGTTTTTAGAATCTCTGCATCTTACTCCGGATGTCTAGCCTCTAGTATTTAAGACCCTGCATCTGTGACCTGCTGACATTACACATACGCCCAAATGCGGAAAACCCAACGATACTTCGGAATCTCTTTAGCTCTACCCAGGGTGAATTGCACCCTTGCTGAGATACTTTGACGATGCGAAGGACATCTTGCGAAATATGAACATCTCCTGAAACTCTAGCAGTAGAGTCTCTCCAGTGACGTAGTATCGTAAAACTTATGGGGACATGCCTTGAGGGTCACCTGAGTAGCCTCTTCATCGCTTAGCCTCAGCAAGTCAAGTGCTGGCCGATGACGGGCTAGCGCCTTTTCACCGCGAATCTTCATCAACGGCTGGTTAAAGAGACAGGATTTTTTGCATCATGGAATTTGCAGCACGAGTCGGAAGCGTTCAGCCCTCTGTGACCCTAGCCATTACGGCAAAGGCGAAGGCCATGAAAGCTGATGGGGTGGATGTTTGTAGCTTTACGGCAGGCGAACCCGACTTTGATACGCCGATTCATATTCGCGAAGCAGCTAAGCAAGCTCTTGACCAAGGCAAGACCCGCTACGGCCCAGCCGCAGGGGAACCGCAACTGCGGGAGGCGATCGCCCGCCGCCTGCAGCAGGATGAAGACCTTTGTTATGGCCCCGAAAATATTATCGTCACCAACGGTGGCAAGCATTCCCTGTTCAACCTGATGCTGGCGATGATCCAAGAAGGGGATGAGGTGATCATTCCTGCGCCCTACTGGGTGAGCTATCCAGAAATGGTGAAGCTGGCTGGCGGTACGCCGGTGATTGTGCCCACGGATACCAGCACGGGGCTGCGCATCACCCCTGAAGCTCTCCAGCAGGCGATCACGCCGCGCACGAAGCTGTTTGTGCTCAACTCCCCTGCCAATCCCACGGGCATGGTCTACACACCGGAGGAAATTCGTGCCTTAGCTAAGGTGGTGGACGACCATGATCTCTGGGTGGTGTCGGATGAAATCTATAGCAAAATTCTGTACGATGGCGCAACCCATTTGAGCATTGGCGCGGTCAGTCCGGCTGCCTTTAGCCGCACGATCATCAGCAGCGGCTTTGCCAAGGCCTACGCCATGACCGGTTGGCGGATTGGCTTTCTGGCTGGGCCGGCTGAGCTGATTAAAACCGCTGCCACCATTCAAGGGCACAGCACCTCTAATGTTTGCACCTTTGCCCAGTATGGAGCGATCGCTGCCTGTGAGGGCCCTCAAGACTGCGTGCAGGAGATGGTCAGCGCGTTTGCCGAACGCCGCCGATTTTTGCTGGATGCGATCGCGTCGATTCCCGGACTCTCTTGTCCAACACCCAACGGTGCTTTCTATAGTTTTCTGAATATTAGTAAAACTGGATTAACGTCTCTGGAATTTTGCGATCAGTTGCTGGAGGAACAGCAAGTGGCGGTGATCCCAGGGGGTGCCTTCGGTGCCGATGACCACGTGCGCATCTCCTATGCCACAGACCTAGCCACCCTGAAAACCGGGTTTGATCGCATTGCGGCATTTGTGGCATCTCGATAGCCCGCGGCTCTTGACGCCCAACGCATGATCTCGGCAAGCTATCCAGATATCTCCTCTATCTGCGATCGCCACCAAGCGGCTAGGCTAGGGGAAGAGATTGGTTCAAGCGTTCAAGGCGGTATCGTATGTCCCAGAAAAATGAAGCTCCTATCCTGATTCTGTCGCTGTTTATTACCCTGGCAGCCATTGGCTTTGGTGCCTATTGGCTGGTGGGAAATCTTGGGTTACTAGGGGGCGATCGCCCCCTAGTAACCAGCACAACATCTGGCTCTAGCGATCCCGCTGCTCCTGGTTCATCGTCCCCAGAAAGTGGCCAACTCAGCCAAGGCGATCGCCTGCTGGTTTCCAGTAATACCTCTCCTCAAAAGCAAGCCGGCATTCAGGCGATCGCGGCTGGAAACTATAGCGAAGCCGTGCAGCAGCTAGAAGCCGCCATAGCCGCCAACCGCAATGATCCCGAAGCGTTGATCTACCTAAATAATGCTCGGATTGCTGATCGCCCTGCCTATACGGTGGCGATCGCCGTTCCTGCCAGCAGCGCTACTGATTCTACGGAAGAACTGCTGCGGGGGATCGCCCAAGCGCAAAACGAGGTCAACCAAGCTGGCGGCATTCAAGGTACCCCCCTTAAGGTGGTGATCGCGGATGATAGCAATAACCCAGATACGGCGGCCCAACTCGCCCGCACCCTAGCGAGTGAGCCAGATATTCTCGGCGTCATTGGTCACTTCAGCAGTGATGCCACCCTAGCCGCCGGCGAGGTGTATCAACAGCAAAATCTGCCGGTGATTTCCCCCACCAGCACCTCCGTCCGCATTTCAGAGCTGGGTGATTATGTGTTTCGCACCGTCCAGAGCGATCGCTTCACCGCCGACAGCTTAGCCCGCCATATGCTGAACGAAAATTTACAGCAGGCAGCGGTGTTCTACAACTCCAGCAGCGACTACAGCATCTCGCTCAAGGATGCCTTCACATCTGCCGTATTTTCGGGTGGCGGGCAAATCACTGCAGAAGTGGATGTCAGCTCAGGGTTTGATGCCAACGCTGCCGTAGAGCAAGCCATTCAGCAAGGCACTCAGGTGTTGATGTTGGCGACCAATACCCAAACCCGTCCCCAAGCACTGCAGGTGATCGCTGCCAATCGCCAGCGCTTGCAGCTCTTAGGGGGAGACAGCTTATTTACAGCAGAACTGCTGCAAACGGGACAAGCCGATGCTGTGGGGATGGTAGTGGCAGCTCCGTGGCATCGGGATGCTGACCCATCGGCGACGTTTCCCCAAGCGGCCCGTCAACTCTGGGGGGGAGATGTGAGCTGGCGGTCTGCCATGACCTATGATGCAGCTCAGGTTTTTATTGCAGCTATGACCCAAAACCCAACTCGCGCAGGTATCCATCAAGCGCTCAATGCTCCCAACTTTTCGGCGAATGGTGCATCTGGAACGATTCAATTTCTACCATCAGGCGATCGCAACCGAGCGGTACAGCTTGTGGTGGTGCAGCCAGGATCTGAATCAGGCTATGGGTATGATTTCACACCCTTGCCCTAGGAGGCGATCGGCAGTGAGTTAGGGCTCTGGCATGAATAGCCTAGATCGATGGTTTCGATCGGACGTATGCCTGATGTTATCGACGGGAATGATAGGTCTCTTCAATGACAGTGATAGGGTTTCCCAATGAGTGTCGGGATATAGACGTCCATGTCTGTAGAAACTCTTAAAACCTATCCATTTTTTGCAACCGTGCTGCACACTGAATGTAATACAGATCGTCATCAATTCTTGACCCATTGCTGGTCTATCCAATCCCTAAGTACTAATCCTGAAGCTCTTATTTCGAGGCTATAAGATCCTTTGATCACCCTAGGGCAACTTCGCTCTAGGGCATCAGCAAACTATGAATTCCCCTTAGATATTCAAAGAGATTCAGGTTTAATAACTCTACGAGCAAAGCCAACCTTGTTCACCTATCTGACTCTCTCTCTGAGGTGGGTGTAAGTCTTCCCAAGCCTTTCATCTTGGGGTTGCTCTGCAGACCCCTGCAGGGTCTACCCCCTCCTGTATCGTTGGTTTTGGTGACCCGTCCAGGGATTGATCCAGCCCTCATGTCTTGCACGGGAAACCAT
>DATNRH010001075.1 GCA_036703605.1 Candidatus Obscuribacterales bacterium
ATTTCGATCAGGGACACATCTAGGTCGCTTAGTGGGTCGCAAAACAGCGCTGTCTCAGCATCGTCTCATAGTTGGAGCTATTGCTATCAAAGGACTCTAGATCCAAATGGCCCGTTTTGGTCAGAATCTTTACCGTGGCCCTGCATCGCCAAGGGCTGGGGCTGAGATCGTGATTGCTGCAGGGGAATAGTGATCACAAACTCCGTCCCCTGCCCGAGGGTAGAGGTGCAGGTGAGGGTGCCTCGATGGCGTTCGGTGATGATCCGATAGCTAATGGACATCCCCAAACCCGTGCCGCGACCAATGGGCTTGGTGGTAAAAAATGGATCGAACAATCGCTTCTGAACGCTTTCCGGCATCCCTGGGCCATTGTCGAGGATACCGATTTGTATGGTCTGAGCCTCCGTCATCCAAGTGGAAATAGTGACCTGCCCAGGAAGGGGCGATCGCCCTTGGGCCACGCGCTGACTGTTTTCATCCTCAATGGCATCAAGGGCATTGGTGAGAATATTCATAAACACTTGGTTGAGCTGCCCCGGATAACATTCCACCCGAGGTAGATTACCGTAGCGCTTCACAATCTCAATACCGTCGTTGTGATCATCTTGGTGGTCATCTTGCTTAAGACGGTTGCTTAAAATCATCAGCGTGCTATCCAGCCCCTCATGGAGATCCACGGTTTTAATATCCGCTTCATCTAGCCGGGAAAACGTCCGCAGCGATCGCACAATGCCCATAATCCGATCAATGCCCACCTGCATAGATTCTAAGAGCTGCGGCAAATCCTGCTTCACAAACTCCAGATCAATACTGTCCATTTGCGCCTGTAGCTCTGGCGGTGTGGGCGCGCTCTTCTGATAGGCATGGATCAACATCAACAGATGCTCAGCGTAGTCCCGAGCGGGGCGCAAGTTGCCGTGAATAAAGTTAATAGGATTGTTGATCTCGTGGGCCACACCTGCCACCAATTGACCCAAACTAGACATCTTTTCCGACTGCACCAACTGCATCTGGGTCAGGCGCAGTTCCTCAAGAGCAACTTCTAGCTCCTGGGTACGCTGCCGCAGAGCCGCCTCCGAGTTCTGCAAAATATCTTGGGCTTGCTTACGCTGCTGCACCTCCTCCAGCAACGTTTGGTTACTGTGCTGCAATTTAAGCTGCATTTGCCGTAGGGTAAGCTGATTCTCGACCCGCGCCAGCACCTCTTCCACCTGAAACGGCTTAGTGATGTAGTCTGCACCGCCCACCCGAAACGCCTTGACCTTATCCGCCGTATCACTCAGCGCACTTAGGAAAATGATGGGAATGGCCCCGGTTTGTTCACAGGCTTTCAACTCTTCACACACCTGATAACCGTTCATAGCCGGCATGTTGATATCCAACAAAATCAGATCCGGAGGCAGGGCGCGAACCGCCATCAACGCCGCAGAACCACTAATGGCACTGCGCACTTCATAGCCCCGCTGCCCCAACATGCGAGACAGCAGACGCAGGTTATCAGCTTTATCATCCACAATCAGAATGTTGCCGTTGAGGGAGCGATCGTCCATTAGATCTGGCTTACTCATGGAGTTGGAAAGGTGTGGGAGGCTGCGGTCAGGGCGACAATGTCTTCAAAACGAAAATCGTGGGTGAGCTTCGTAAGGGCACGGGCTAAGGGTTGCTGGGTATCGGGCAGTTGCTGAATGAGTTGCAGCACTAAGCGATCGCTACACCCACTAGCAGCTCGGTGAAGCTGGCTCAGCCAGTCTGCGGGCATAGTTGACAGCGCCTCGGGGGTGAGCACCATCTGGCTAGTCGTCACATCTGCCTGATCTTCGTAACAGTATTCCAGTCCTAAATGGTAGGACAGGAGATCTAGCAACCGTTGCTCTTGAACAGGCTTATACAGAAAGTCATCACACCCTGCATTGAGAATATCAGCCCGATCATCTTCAAACACACTACTCGTAACAGCAATAATGGGGGTCTGACGCCCCTGCAGCTCAGCTTTAATGCGTTGAGTCGCTTCGTAGCCACTCATCACTGGCATCCGCATATCCATCAAAATGGCATGGGGGTGCCACTGTTGCCAAAGGGCGATCGCTTCTTCCCCATTTTCGGCCTCTTGGACGCGAAAACCAATAAAGGTCAGCAACTTCACCAAGACATTACGACTATCTTCATGATCATCAACCACTAGAATCCGACATTCGGGTTGATCGGGCCGCAAACCTACCACACGCTGAGGGGACGACCGTTCGGGTAGATCGGCAAGGCTAGCTAAGCGCACCTGAATATAAAACTTGAAGGTACTGCCTTGATCCAGTTCGCTGCTGACAGAGATCGTCCCCCCCATTAACTGCACAAATTTTTGACTAATACTCAGCCCCAACCCGGTGCCTTCCCGCTGGGCCTGGCCGGCCGCGGCCTGCTCGAAGGGCAAAAATAAGCGTTCCATATCGCTACGACCAATGCCCACCCCGGTGTCACTCACCTCAAACCACAGCAAATGATAGCGCTCCTGTGAATCCGAGGATGGCAACGAATCTGTAGAATGGGGAAGGTTGTGCACCCGCAACACCACACCGCCCTGACGGGTAAATTTGATGGCATTACCCAGGAGATTGATCAGCACTTGCTGGAGCTTGCCCTCATCCGCCGTCACATAGCGGGGCACGCCCGGTGAACGGTGGAAGGCTAAGGTCAGGTCTTTCTCATGGGCCTTGAGGCAGAGCATATCCTCTAACCCATCCAGCAAATTGTATAAATCAAAGCTTTGCTCATTGAGATCAATCTGCCCGGCTTCAATTTTAGACATCTCTAAGACGTCATTAATCAGGGTGAGAAGGTGCTGACCGCTACGATTAATGATGTTTAGGTATTCTCGATTGTCAGAGCCCAGGGATGGGTCATGGTTCATCACTTGGCTAAATCCCAAAATGGCATTCAGCGGTGTGCGCAACTCATGGCTCATATTGGCCAAAAATTCACTCTTGGCCCGGTTGGCAGATTGGGCGGCATCCCGAGCATTAGCCAGCTCAATGGCTTGCAGTTGGGTGCGCTGCAATAATTCAGCCTGCTGCACCGCCACGCCCAGTTGGGTGCCCACATGGGTGGCGAGCTGAATGTCGCTATCTTTCCAGTAGCGAGGGCGATCGTTTTGGTAGTGGGCGAGTAATCCCCACAGGCGATCGCCCTGGAAAATCGGCACAGTGAGATAGGCACGGGCCTGATATCGCTCTAGCAGGTGCATGTAGCAAGGGGAAAATCCTGCTTGGTAAATGTCACGCACGCAGAGAAACTGCGTACCCCGAGCATAGGCTCCCCCCTGGGTTTCATGGAGATAGGTGTCTTGCGTATCGGTGCCGCGCTTCGACCAATCTTTCACAGCACAGCTATCTTCCTGCAGCGCTTCATCGTTCAAACCCTGTTCATGCCATTGATCAATCACGAGGGGTTTCCAGCCCGCCCCTGCTGATTCAGCAATGAATTCACCACTCCAATCGGCATTAAAGCGATAAATGGCCACGCGATCGCACTGGAGCAGTTGCCGCAGCTCTTGGGTGGTGGAACGAAAGATTTGCTCTAGATCCAAGGTTTGGCGCATCCGTTCAATCACATGTTGCGCTGCTCGCTGGCGTTCGGCTAGTTCCTTGAGCGCTTCTTGGGCCTGGTGGCGATCGCGAATTTCATGCTGGAGGTCTCGGTTCTGCCGATCGAGCAACTGGCGCTGCTGCTGCTCCTGTTCCAACAGCTTCGCGTGCTGCAAGGCAATACCCACCTGAGCAGCGATCGCCTGCAGTAGATGACTATCTTCATCCGTCCAGTCTCGCTGATGGTCGCATTGATGCAGCTCCAGCATTCCCGTTGGCTGCCCTTGGTAAGACGTACGCACCGCGAGAATAGACTGTACCTGCACCTGGTTCCACAACGGCTGTAGCGTAGCAAGACGCGGATCGGATGAAACATCGGGAACAGGAATCACCTGATCATGGGCCAAGACAGCGATCGCATAGGGATTATTGTGCAACGGAATTTGAAACGTCATCGGCAGTTGATAGCCCGACTCCGCATAAACCGCCACGGTAGAAATAGCAGACGGCGGCGACTGACTGCAGGTGTGGATGATACAGCGATTCACGCCAAAGGTGCGGGCCACCTGGCCCACCGTCGTCTCAAAAATTTTCTTGCTGTCGATTTGCCAGCGAATTTCATCCGTTACCTGACGGATCAGCAACGCTTGATTGAGCTGCTGGGACAGGGCTTCCTCAGTCAGCTTCAGGTCGCTAATATCGCGTAGCGAACCCACCATGCGCAGGGGCTGCCCGATGCTGTTCCACTGGGCTTTGCCCCGCACCAGCACCCATTTATAAGACCCATTGCTGCACTTCATGCGATATTCCGCCATGAAGGTAGAACGTTGTCGCCGTAGATGGGCCTGGGCAGCCACCTCCACCAGTTCAGCATCATTGGGATGGATCCGCTGTAGCCATGTGTCATAGTTGAGCAGCAGCTCGGATGGCGCATAGCCTAGAATGTCTGCAAAGCGATCGGAACAAGCAATGTGGTTGCTGGGAATATCCCAATCCCAAATGCCGTCATTGTTGCCGTCGAGGGCCAACTGCCAGCGCTCTTCACTCTGGCTCAGAGCATCTTGAATGCGCTTTTGTTCAAGAATGGCCCGCAGTTGAGACGCGATCGCCATGGAAAGCTGCATCTGCTTCGGTTCATTAGCATGGGGATGGGTGTAGAACACCAAGACAGCCAGCACGGGCGGCACCTGGCAAGAATCCAAGGTAGCCTCCGTCTGGGGTGACACAATGGGAATCACCAGCTTCCGCCCATAGCCCAGATCTGCCAACCACTGCAACGGCTGACTGCCCCAATCGTCCGGGCTGCCCAGCGTGCCCCACATGGGCTCCCCCGCCTGCCATACCTGCCCTTCCAAACCTTGATGGGGCTGTAGCGTGATCGCCTGAAGATGCTGATGACTTTCTTCTAGTTCCACAACGTAACTGGCACAGAGCTTAGGCTGGGCATACCACATGGAGCTACAGGCCAAGGTGTTCGGATCTATGGGCATCCAGGCACAGCCATAGCCAAAGTCCAACACATCACATAGATACCTCAGCACCACGTCTAGAGCTGCATTCAGGTCTGGAGCGCTGCTCACCTCCTGCATCATGGCCAGCAACACTTGGTTTTGAGATTCTGCCTGGGTGCGATCGCTGATTTCCTGCTGAAGGCGTTGATTTTTCAGCATCAACTGCTTCTGGAGATGGCGAATGCGCAATTGATGCTGAATGCGAACCACTACCTCTTTGATATTCAGAGGTTTGGTGAGGTAATCAGCACCACCCACCTCAAATGCCCGCACCTTATCCAACGGTTCTTCTAAGGCACTGACAAAAATAACTGGTATATCTGCCGTCGCTGGATGAGCCTTCAGCCGCCGACAGAGTTCATACCCATCCATCTGCGGCATGCGAATATCTAGCAGCACAAGGTCGAAGGACATGTGGGCCAAATTGTGGAGCGCTTGCTCTGGATTCAAGGCCATGCTGGCTTGATAGCCTTCCTGATCTAACAGTTGGCATAAAATTCGAGCATTTGGCAAAATATCATCGACGACTAGAATGTGGCCAGCAGTGTCAGAGATAGGTGGGTTCATGGTCGAGAGGTGCAAATGTGCCAGAGGTGCTGGCGGGAAGTGAAATAGCATCTGCTATGGCTCAGAGGCATATATGTGGAAGGCGATCGCCCCAGGAAACCCCTTGCATAGCCTAAAAGCAGACGAGGGTGGAACATACGTTGAATTGTGTCTCATCTTAGGAGCCCCGATGGGACTGCAGGCTCTCCCTCCAAACAGGACGTAAGTAGACAGTAGACCTTATCGGCAATTAGTTGCTCGACATCCAAATAGATGTAGAAGCCATAAGATCGATGGGTTTCAGGCTAAGAATTGATTGCTTTTCCTAATTCCAATTAAGTCTAGGAGACAACTATGAGCCAATATTCAGATCAACGCAGACCAAGGAATGAAGTTGCTTAGGGTAAGTCGTCTAGGTATCAGGGATCATGGTGGCAAGCGTGAACAAAACTATCTCTCCTATGAAGCTCCCGCTTGAGCTGTTAGCATCGTGAGCATTTAAACCTCTACATCAAAGGGCGTCCCAGCTTAAAACAATAGGATGAGCCACCGTGTCAAGCTCCCACCGATGATATAGACCTCTGTAGGCTGCGAAGTTGCCCCTATCACTGCAAGGACATCAACCGCCTAAACTGATACACAATCAGGAATTCTAAACCCCGAAAGAGATTAGCAAGCAAGGAAATAATGCGTTGTCTAGGCACCCTGATGTAGCCTAGGGGGCTAACGCATACCCAGGGCGATCGCCTAGTAGACGTTAGACACTACTACCCTATCGAATATTTTCAGGAGAAAGTGATCCATTTCCTAATATAAAGATGAGGAAATTCCCGAACCCATGTGTTTTTTGATGAACAAGGAGAGTAGTGATACTCTACCAACCTCGGTTGACGGCCAAACCTTTGTTCTCATCCCCTCCCCCCCTTTCCCCAAAAGACGTAGGAGAAGCCTCAGCGGCTAGGGGCTCCGCTCCCGCCCCGGCCATGGACGAGAGCGTCAGGGCGACGTCCACAAATGTTTGTCCGTCAATCACCTCGTCAACCAACACTACCCCCTACCAGGATGAACGATGACTGAATCATCTCGTCCCCCCTTGCCTCGGCTGTCCCCCACCACCAGCTACTACATCCGTCGCTTGCTGCATCAGAACCTTGATCAGCTGCGATCGGTCTTAGCCAGCGGAGCCGGGCTGGAAGCCAACCCCCTCTCCGACCTGAACGAGGTGTTGGGGAGCCTATATTTGGAGGCAGATGAGCTTAAGGAAGCTGTTCAGAGCATCGAGCGCTTGGCAACGTGTCATCAGGCGCTCGCGACCCAAGGTGGGCTTCATCGCCAAGAGCTAGAGCAAACCCAGTCGGAGATTTTTTGGCTGCTAGGGTTTCGGCTAGACCGGCCTGAACATCGCGGGTTACTGCTGCTGGTGGATGATCAGCCTGAAAATTTACGCTTGCTATCGACCACCCTCAGTAAGCAGGGGTATGACATTCGCAGTACTGTGAGCGGCTCCATGGCCATTACGGCGGCCAAAACAGCGAAGCCCGATCTGGTCTTGCTGGACATCATGATGCCGGGGATGGATGGCTATGATGTCTGCCGCGAGCTGAAGTCCCAAGTGGAGACTGCCGACATTCCCATCATCTTTGTTAGCGCCATTGACGACACCTTCGACAAGGTCAAGGCCTTTCAAGTGGGCGGAGCCGACTACATTACCAAGCCCTTTCGCATTGAAGAGGTCGCTGCCCGCATTGAAAATCAGATGCAAATTCGCCAGCTTCAGCAGCGGCTGCGGGGGCAAAATGTGCGGCTTGAGGAAGAACTACAGCGTATTAAGACGGAACAAAACCAAGCCGAACTGATGCGGCTAGCGATGGCGCAAATTGGTGACTATGTCTTGTTTTGTGATGACCAAGCCCAAGTCATCCATGGCAATGAGGCAGCCTGCAAGCAGCTTGGCTATTCCTATAGTGATTTGCTCACCCTCAGCCTTTACACCATTGCCCCGAACCTCACCCCCGACCAATGGTCTGAATATCGCCTCAAGCTGAGGGATTGGGGCTTTATGACCCTACAGATGGAACATCAGTCGGTCACGCAGCAGGCGATCGCTGTTTCCCTGGGGATGCATTATTTTCAACAAAATGGTCAGGAGCGCTTTTGCTTAGTTGCCCGCAAACTGGTGACTGTTTAATCGTTATGTTCTCCCATTTAATAGCTGATCTAAGGGTTGATTTAAGGGTTGATTTAAGGGTTGATCTGCTGGCTGAACAATCTGATCATGTTGCACAACGGTAAGATGGTGGGCATTCTGGTAGGAGCGATCGCTCCCACTGTTTGCGTCGTCGTCATTGCGTCATCATTGTTGGATGCTTAGTTGGATGCCTATGTCTCAGCCTCATGCCCATTCTGCTGCCTACCCCACCACCCAAGGAGCACTGCGCGATCGCCTCGATACCTACTACCAAGACATCAAGGCGGTGATCTTAAACCGTCAGCACCCGATTACGGGACTGCTGCCCGCCAGCACCGCCATTAATAGCCACGGCAACTATACCGATGCTTGGGTGCGCGACAATGTGTACAGCATTTTGGCCGTATGGGGGTTGGGGCTAGCCTACCGCAAATGCGATCGCGACCAGGGGCGCGCCTACGAGCTAGACCATAGCGTCATCAAGCTGATGCGCGGCTTGCTAACTTCCATGATGAAGCAGTCCCACAAAATTGAGCGCTTCAAAACCACCCAGTCGCCCATGGATGCCCTCCATGCCAAATACCGCACCAGCACTGGCGAAACGGTGGTCGGCGATCATGAATGGGGACACCTGCAGCTCGATGCCACCTCCATCTACCTGCTGATGTTGGCGCAGATGACCGCATCCGGTCTGCGCATCATCTACACTCTGGATGAAGTCAACGTGGTGCAAAACCTGGTGTATTACATTGGTCGCGCCTACCGCACCCCCGACTATGGCATCTGGGAACGGGGCAATAAGATTAACCACGGCGACCCAGAGCTGAACGCCAGCTCCATCGGCATGGCCAAGGCGGCCCTCGAAGCCATGAACGGCATCAACCTCTTTGGCATCGAGGGCGATCAGTCATCTGTCATCCATGTGCTGCCCGATGAGATTGCCCGCACCCGCAGCACCCTAGAATCCCTACTGCCTAGGGAATCTGGCTCCAAGGAAGTGGATGCGGCACTGCTCAGCGTCATCGGCTTCCCCGCCTTCGCCATTGATAACCCAGACCTGGTCGATCGCACCCGGCGCAACGTGGTGGATAAACTCCAGGGCAACTACGGCTGCAAGCGTTTCCTGCGGGATGGGCACCAAACGGTGATTGAAGATAGCCAGCGGTTGCACTACGAGCCCATTGAACTCAAGCAGTTTGAGCATGTCGAATGTGAGTGGCCGCTGTTTTACACCTACCTGTTCCTCGACGCGATCTTTCGGGGCGATCGCCCTCAGATCGACGACTATCAGCAGCGCTTGCAATCGGTACTGGTGGAGCAGAATGGGCGGATGCTGCTCCCCGAACTGTACTATGTCCCCCAAGAGCATCTGGATGCCGAACGCGACGACCCCGGCAGCCAAACCCGCCAGCCCAATGACAACATCCCGCTGGTCTGGGCCCAGAGCCTCTATTACCTGGGGCAACTGCTGTCAGAGCATTTAATCGCCGTGGGTGATCTCGATCCCCTAGGGCGGCATTTATCCCTCCAGGCTCCCCAAGCGCCGCTGGTGCAGATTGCCCTGATTGCCGAAGATGAAGCCCTGCAGGCCCAGCTATCCACCTATGGCGTGCCCACCCAAGTGCCCACCCAAGTGGAGCCGGTGCAAATTCGCCATGCCGCAGAGCTAGCCGTTATCTACAGCCAAATTGGCCGCAACGACGTGTTGGGGCTATCAGGACGTCCCCTGCGCCGCTTGCGCAGCCTGACCACATCACGCCTCTTCTACGTCCATGGAGATGCAATAGCTTTCTTACCTTCATTTTTGGATCAGCAACAGTTTTATCTGACCATCGACTACCATTTCCTAGTTGCCCAAATCAAAGGTGAACTAGCCTATATCCAGCGCCACTGGAGCCAGCTAGGACGACCCACCCTCACCCTTTTGCTGACTCACAGTATGTTTGAAGTGGGTCAGCCCAGCGCCATTGGTGAATCGCCGTTATTACAATTGATTCAGGAGTTAATGAGCGGCCGCTGTGATGATGTCTCCGTGCGCGTTGCGCCGCTGAATCAGTTAATCTCCACAGCGGCAATAGAGCGCATTGATTTCGTCCATGATTTCCGCTTTAGCCAAGCGCCCGTACGTCCTGTCCCACCCAAGCCCAAATTCTTACCTTTTGACCCAGCGGTCAACCAACCGCTGACTGGCCCCCAGGAGTTTTTGCTGGAATGCGAAACCGAAGCCGAAGCGATTCTAGATCGCTTAAAACAATCCGCTAGCCTCTACGAACAAATCGAGCTGCTAGACACCCTCTGTGAAGTAGAAGGACTCACCTACGAACTTCCCTGGGAGAGCGATCGCCCCCTAACGGTGGCAGACTTGCTGGATGAAGTCTACGAAAAAGCCACCC
>DATNRH010001076.1 GCA_036703605.1 Candidatus Obscuribacterales bacterium
AGGAGAAGACAGGTATCCAGTCAGTCTAGGCCGAATTCGGTTCGAACGGTCGAACGTTGCCCCGAATTCCGAGTTTTTAAGCTTTTAAGCTAACAGGCTAACAGGCTACTTCAAACGCCGAGTGCCAGTAGAAGCTACAGAGACCTCCTCAGGACCTGTCCTTGCACTCATCTGTACTCCTTGATCTGCTCTATCCAGTGGTACCATCAGATCTGTTGCCGGTCTCTTCCTTCTTGAGTTGTTGCCTTCGAAGTTTTTTAAAGCAAGTAGTAGTCACCTACTGCCTACACTGCCTACACGCCGATTGCCAGTAGAAGCTCCAGATCCATCCCCAGGACCTGTCTTTGCACTCATCAGTACTCTTCGACCTGCTCTATCCACTGATACCATCCCTGCGATTGTATCCCTGATACTTCTTGAGTTCTTGCCCTCCAAGTTTTTAAGCAGTGGTCCCCTACTGCCTACTGTGGTGCCAGTACTATCTGCCACTACAAGCTACAGCAACCTTCCCAGGACCTGTTACTTTACTCGAAATTACCCTTCGCCCTGCTCTATCCGTCAGTCCTCGCGAATTCTTCGCCGGTCGAGTGGATCCTTTTCGTCTTGACCCCCAAGTCCCCCAAGTTGTGACAACAGGTACTGGGCCCCCACTGCCTATCACCTACAGCCCACTGCCCACGCAGTTTGTCAGTCTCCAAGTCCGACTTTGCCAAGTCGTCTCTCAGGCTGCCACGCAACAGCCGCTGTGCGAGTTGCCCCTTGCTATCACCGCCCATCTACTTCCTCAGGATTCTTCGGATTCCTCCTCTCAGCGAAAGTGCTCTCTGTTGTAGCCCAGCTACCTAGACACTTGTACCGCAAATTGTGCTGCTCAGCACGAGTCAGGTAAAGACTATACCTCCCCCCCCAACTACTGCATACGCAGAAGCTCTGCCCAAATTTTGCGGACGACTTTAGCCCCCAGCCTGCAACAGCACCCCACTGTCCATGTCTCACCAGCGAGTTTCCCAAGATCCTCAACAGCCCCCAGTCCGCCAACCCTCTGGCATTGCGCAAGCTGGCATTGGCAACGACATCAACGCAGCTCGACACAGGCACCCCCGACGCCTCCGGTTCCAGCTCAACACCGCCATTTTGCGCAATAGGCCCCACCAACCGCTAGCTGCCACTAGACCGCCCAACCACGCTGAACTCTCTAGCACTCTGGGCCGAAGTGCACCTGTTCCTCCCGAAGATCCTCCAATCCTCGATATTCAGGCCGCCGACCGTGCCTTACATCTCGACTCTCCAACCCTTGGTGCCCGAAACCACTCGGTCTACCCAAACATGTACACCCAGCGCGAGTTCTTCCACTACCAAGCCCCGGTTCCCCCACACCAACATCCGATCACCTACCTTGCCTTAGACGGCGATACAAGACCCTGGTGGACTGCTGCTCCGGAAATTCACCCTTCTCACGCCTCCTTACGCAACCGATTCGCCTACCGCCACGCTCACGAAGTTCCGAACTACACTGTCGCCAACTCCGGTCCCAACAACCGCCCTACCATTGCCGACATTCGCAGTGACTACGTTCCTTTAGACCAAGCTGCTACCAGCCTCCACACTCGCTCTCGAAACGCTCTGAATAGCCTACGCGAGGACCTACCCCCCTTCGACACTCTAGCGATCCCACTTCTTCGGGACTCACTCCTACTTCTGCAGGATAGCAGCGCTGTCGACCAACTCATTGTCGCCAACCGGGTAGCTCACCTCGAACAAGATGTATACCGCCTTCGCAACATCAATAACGATCTCCTCTCAACGATCCACACCTTCCGTGCCAACCAAGACTTCCAGTACCTCATCATTCGCGAACTTGCCCTCCAAGCCGGTCTCTCGGTTCCCATTCAGCTCCTTCGCGTTCCCAACTGGAACTACTTCAACGACATTCGCTTCCAAGGCAACCACGAATTGGAGGAATCCACTAGAGCGATCCCTACTTGTGCCGACCCCCGCCACGCCTTCCAGGATATTGTCCCACCCAACGACTCCAACCCTCCACCGTGGCCAACTCAAGTTCACAATCACGATCACTTCTACAACGGTCCAACTGCCTACTCTTGCACTCGCAGACACCCAGACGCAACCACAGCCTTCGGAAAAGTCCCTGCCCAAAAGCGCCCACCCTCTTAAAGTACCTTAACGTTACTTAAGTTTCTCGTTAGTCCGTGCCCTGGCCTCTCCAACATGAGCTCCCTCCAGGACATCATCAACGTAGCCATCACTGGTGCCCCTCCCGCACCCCCCCCTCCTCCTGCAGCCCCATTGCCGCCAGTGCCTCCCACTCTTGCAGCCCTCTGCAACTCTCTCCGCGAGTCTCCCAGCAACCCAACAGCCGAAGCCGCTGTCACTGCCAAGTTAGTCCTTCACCCGG
>DATNRH010001077.1 GCA_036703605.1 Candidatus Obscuribacterales bacterium
GGATACCTGCGAGGCTGGCTCTTTGCCCGCCCCATCTAGCCAACCCATCTGACCCGCCCAAGAGAGCATAGATAGGAGGGGCAGCAACAGGGTAGGCTATCTACTACAGGATTGAGTTATGGGACTGAGAAGGTCGAGATATTATGCAGGTATTTGTTCTTTTATTTAACGCTGGCACAAGCAACGAGGGCATCCACACCCTCAAGGTGAGCGATCGCAACATTGTGTTGATGTTTGAACATGAAGATGACGCCGTGCGCTATAGCCTGATGCTAGAAGCCCAGGATTTTGGTAGTCCTACGGTGGAAGCATTTGAATCTGACGATATTGAAGAATTTTGCCTAGGGGCAGGCTATGAATGTAAGCACATTCCCACCGGCACCCTCGAAGTTCCTCCCGATGCCAACGCCCCTTCCACCGATTGGCAACCCGACGGTACAGCTCAGCCGGAACCAGTTAACCAAGAGGGCGAATTTTCTGCCGATGAGCTAGAACGACTGCGGAAGCGGCTCGAAGGTTTGCTTTAGCTGCAAGGTCTGCTCTGGCAGCCCTGTTCTACCCTAGTCTTCTACCTCATACCCCATCGTGACTGAATAGTGACTGACCATGGCAAACCCCTCCCCCAACTTCACCCACATCCATGAACGCGGGCATCTGCTCACCGAACAGGCTAATCCCAATAGCCAAACTCTGGATCAACTCAGCACCTTAGAGCTAGTTCAACTGTTCAACCAAGAAGACTACCGCGTCTTGGAAGCGATCGCCTCGGCAGAAGCAGCGATCGCCCAAGCCATTGACCTGACGGCTCAGTGCCTCCGGCAGGGAGGACGACTGTTTTATGTGGGCGCTGGCACCAGCGGACGGCTGGGCGTCCTGGATGCAGCGGAATGCCCCCCTACCTTTTGCACACCGCCAGAATTGGTTCAGGGCATCATTGCTGGGGGAGCTGCGGCCTTGGTGCGCAGTTCTGAAGATTTAGAAGATCGGGAGGAAGACGGTGCAGGGGCGATCGCCCATCGCCAAGTGACCGATTTGGATGTAGTCGTAGGCATCACGGCCGGCGGCACCACCCCCTTTGTCCATGGAGCCATCCAGGCCGCCCGCCAACGGGGAGCCCACACTATTTTTATCGCCTGTGTCCCCCAGGAACAATTCGCCGTTGAGGTAGATGTAGACATTCGGCTGCTGGTGGGGCCCGAGATTTTAGCCGGATCTACCCGTCTCAAGGCCGGCACCGTCACCAAACTGGTCCTAAATACCCTGTCTACCGGCGTCATGGTGAAACTGGGCAAGGTCTACGGCAACCGCATGGTAGATGTAGCCGTGACCAACAATAAGCTCCACGATCGCGCCCTGCGGATGTTGCAAGACCTGACGGAACTCAGCCGTCCGGAGGCGGCCCTGCTGCTGGAACGCAGCGGTCGGCAAGTGAAGTTAGCCTTACTGATGCACTGGACGGGCTTAGATACCGAGGCGGGCGATCGCCTCCTTGGGCAACATCAGGGTCAACTGCGTCAAGCCCTAGAGCACCATTCAGCCGCCACGACAGATTAATCAGCCGCTGGCATCTACGCAAATTCACGAATATTTGCTAACATCGACGAACAGGCAGGCCGTGCATACGCGTACATCTCGCAATATATTTTGTGAGGCGATCGTGAATCTCAGGGTTTATACTTAGGACTCAGGGTGCACATTAACAATTTCTATCGAGCGATCGCTCAATATCAAGAGTACGATTAATACCACCAGGGTGTTTCTACTGAACTTGATTCATTGAAGACTCAGTGAAGTCACGCGGTGAAGTCATAGTTCAATCAAGGCTGGCTTAGGTCTGGCTCTACAGGCTAGGTTGGGGGTAACCATCCCTAGGTGTAACTAAGGTTCACCGAGTCAGCCGGTTCTTCCCTATCCATTGGGGCAATCTATGCCGCCCTGTTGCCGTTGATCTTTGAACTTTTGGGTTCATTTCAAACTAGGCAGACTGTCTAGGCAACAGGGTGAGGCAGCAGCATCGCATCTTCTTCAATCGGTTCATCTCACTATTCCACCATCAGGGCGATCGTTATGGGGAGACGACCTTAGGTCAAACTACAGGACGACTCCCCATTCAGCTACTACAATGGGGCCTAACATCCCTATTGCCTTCATCAGCAGGGGGCAATGAAACCATCATCACTTCAACCCCTATCTACCCGACGCTGTGTCCTGAGGATGCAGCAAGCGACAGTTCACAGTTATGACGGCGTGCCAAGATAAGGGCGATCGCTGGCAATCTTCCGTCGAACGAAGCTCCCGGATCAACATCCTCAGCCATGCAACAGGATGTTGTCTTGCTCCCATGGTGCATCCCCTAGCCCTACATCTGATCACGAAGGATCCGAAATCTAGGTTTCTGCTCTGTTCTCACAGCAAGCATCTTCAAATTCGGGGCCCATCCGCGTAACCATAGAAGATGTAGTGAACTTCAACAGGTTCTGTCGTAAGACAGAGAAACGATAGATATGGTTACTGTTCTGATCCTATTGATCGCGCTGGGTGTATTGGGGTGGGGGCTATACCGATCGCTACCCCTCGGCAAGTTTGGCGTCTTAGCCTGGCTGCAATCCGTGCTGCTCATGGCTCCTTGGTTACTGTTCTTTGCGCTATTTGCCGTTGGCATCTATCTCAACTTGGCAGCGGTGCTACTCCTGCTGCTGATCTCTATCGCTGGGTATGTGCTTTTGGGGCGACGGCTGCGATCGCTCAGCCAAGATCCCCAGGTTCAAGAAAAAATGGCTATGTTGAAAAACTCGACAGCCCCATCTGCTTCATCCCTAGATGATCCAGCATCGTCCATGGATGAAACACCCGAAGGGTCACCTGCCAAGTCAGTCACGCCGTCGGAGGAGGCCGCCAACCTCGACATTATTCCCATGCCCGCTGAAGACTTGAAAGCGGTGCAGGGCATCTTTGGCATTGACACATTTTTTGCTACGGAAACCTTACCCTACCAAGAAGGCGTCATCTTTAAAGGGAACCTGCGCGGCGAAGCAGCCGAGGTGCATGAGCGCCTCAGCAGCAGCCTCAAGGATCGAGTGGGCGATCGCTATAACCTATTTTTAGTGCCAGCTCCCGATAGCCGACCCACCATTGTGGTGTTACCAAGCCGCAACGGCCCCCAGCCCAGCACCACCGCCCAGCGGCTCATTGCTTTGCTGTTGGCGCTACTCACCTTTGCCACCTGCATGGAAACTGCGGGGCTGTTTTTGGGGTTTGATCTGCTCAACGAAGCCAGTCGCTACTCCGAAGCCTTTCCTCTAGGCATCGGCATTGTGCTAATTTTGGCAGCCCACGAACTGGGTCATTGGCTGACGGCCGAACGCTATCAGGTACGTCTCAGTCCACCGTTCTTCATTCCCACCTGGCAAATTGGCTCCTTTGGAGCCCTCACCCGCTTTGAATCATTGCTGAAAAACCGCAGCATCTTGTTCGATATTTCCTTGGCCGGGCCTGCGGCAGGTGGAGTGTTGTCCCTCATGGCATTGGTGATTGGTCTCGTGCTGTCGGGCCCTGGCAGCCTTTTCCAAGTGCCCACGGAGTTTTTCCAAGGGTCGATCTTGGTGGGTATGTTAGCCCGTATTGTCTTGGGTGCTGAGCTACAGCAAAGCATCGTCAGCATCCATCCGCTGACCATTCTAGGTTGGTTGGGTCTGGTGATTACCGCCCTCAACCTCATGCCCGCCGGACAGTTAGACGGTGGTCGAGTGATGCAGGCGGTCTACGGACGTAAGGTCGCCCGGTGGTCAACGATTGTCACGCTGATTGTGTTAGGCATCGCCACCTTTGCAAACCCCCTCGCGCTCTACTGGGCTGTGCTGATTTTATTTCTACAGCGTGGTCTAGAGCGCCCTTGCTTAGAAGAAATTTCTGAACCCGATGATGCCAGGGCAGCCCTGGGTCTTCTAGCTTTCTTCTTGATGGCTGCAACATTACTTCCAGTGACGCCGGCGTTAGCCGGACGCCTGGGCATAGGAGGATAATATGGCAACTGCAATCCCACCCGTTGAAGTCGTTCTAGATCTCAGTACGTTATCGGCAACGAATACGCGAGAGTGGATGGGCTTCGCACGGGTGGGAACGTGCCATGTCCCCAAAATCATCCACGAAGAAATGCGGTTTCTCCACGAACGGGCTCCTGATCCTGACCTGGAACGGGTTGCCCGAGAATTTAACCGCTTCTATCGAGACTGTCAGTGGCACATCAGTGATGCGATCGCCCATCATCCGGCCCTGCGTTCGTCAAGCGGCGAAGCGCTGACCAAACGCAACCGGATCGGGCTAGCGGTCGCGCGATGTGCCTATGGTCTTGCCGAGGATAACCCAACACATTTGGTGGTTCTCGTGGTCAGCGATCGCGCCATGATGCAGCGCATCTACAGCATGAAAGTGCCTAATCTCTGTGCCATCAATGGGGCCATGCTCTTGCAGTGGAGCCAAACAGGGCAGCGCCCGATTCCTATCATTCAAAAAATTCAAGAAATGCGGATTTCATCGGGCACAAGGGCACGCCTAGCGGTCAATGCCTCATCCAAACCCAGTAGCACCTACATTCAAACCTCCACCCGCATTCAAACCAACTCATCGCCACGCCCGCGATCGCCCGTGATTCATACGCCGATCGCCTCCACGCCCCACTGGCTACCAGACGTCATTTCCATCTTGACAGCCCTAGCCGCGTTAGGAATTGCGATCGCTGTGGGCTGGTATATGATCTCCCATTCCACCTCCCAGCAAAGCAGCCCCCAAAGTCGCATCTGGTTAGCAGCCCAAATTACCTCTAGCTAGGCTGGATGCAACGACCGACGCTGCGCTAAGCGCGCTACTCCATAGGCAGCTTCGGTTTGCGCAGCAGGACTCACGGGGACAGGAAGATAGCGATCGCGAATGGCCGTCCAGGTTGGATTCTGGGCCCCACCACCCGCCGTATAGACCTGGGTCAAGGGTGAGGCCCCCAGTTCCACTAAACGTTGATAGCCCCGAGCCTCAATCTGGGCGATGCCCTCCAAGATACCTTGTAGAAACAAAGCATCCTCAGGGGGACGGGGGGTGAGACGCGGCGGCAGATGGGGATCCGCTACCGGAAAGCGTTCTCCTGGGCTCGGCAGTGGATAATAGTCAAGCTGGCTGGGCACGGTAGCATCCATCTGCTGACTCAGATGGGCGATCGCTTCATCATCAAAAAACTGACGCAGCACCGCCCCTCCAGTATTTGACGCTCCTCCCACCAGCCAGTGATGGCCAAAACGATGGCTATAAATTCCTTCCATCGCCCGATCCACGCGGATCCTGCTAAGTAGTTTAAGCACCAGCGTAGACCCTAACGAGGTAACCGCCTGCCCAGGTTCTGCCGCTTCACTGGCCAAAAATGCCGCGATACTATCGGTGGTGCCTGCGCACACCTCACAGCTCTCAGGGATAGAAAACTGTTGGGCGATCGCCGGCGCTAGACAAGCAATAGGACATCCAGGCGTCAGCACTTGCGGTAAGCGCACAGACTGCACCAGCAGCGGTAAAGATTGAAACCAATCCGGGTAGCGATCGCCCGCCACGTCGTAGCCCAGCTTCAGGGCATTATGATAGTCACTCAGCCCTAGAATGCCGTGGAGATGGAAGGCTAGCCAATCAGCCTGATGCAAGAGGTAGAGAGGGCCGTCTTGGGTCAAGCCGCGATCGCCCCACCATAGTAATTTTGCCAAACTAGAGGTAGCGCTGATCACCGGATGATCCGGAGGCGCGATCGCCCTCAGGTGATCTATCACCACCTGACCACGACTATCGTTGTATAACAGCGGTTCTGTAACCGGTTGCCCTTGGGCATCACACAACAGCACCGTCCCCGACGTGCCATTCAGAGCGATCGCCCCCAGCCCTTGCCGTACCGTTAGAGGAAGTTGCCCGAAGAGCTGGTCGAGGGACTGCCGCCATTGCTCAGCCCATTGAGCCGGATCCCCAAGCTCCACCGTTACCCGCACAGAAGCTAGGATTGCCCCGGCTGGATCAATGGCGATCGCCCGCGCCCCAGATGTACCGAAATCAATGCCGAGGGCGTAGTGCTCTGAGTTCATCTGCATGTCCTAGTCTGTGGGTATGGTCGCTCGGGGACGATCTCTATCTCTATGGCGATCCCCCAACCATCAGCGAACCCGCCAGTGTACCATTCGAAAGCTGTCCACCATCCTTGCCTGCGGCCAGCCTTTGCCCATCTATCCCGCCCTAGATGCTATGAAACGGTTGATTTCTCTTGGCGTTAGCCTCATCATTCTAGTCGTTATCTACCAGCGCATTGACCTAGAGGGTCTCGTACAGGTGTTTCAGGACTGCGATCGCCTGTGGATGGCCATCAGCCTGGGCATGGTTATCCCCCTCACCCTGTTGACGGCATGGCGACTACAGCAGTTAGTGCCCGCTAAGGTGCATCTAGGGCTAGGCGAATCCAACCGGCTGATTCTAGCCGCCAGTACCTTAAATATGGTGCTGCCCTCCAAAATGGGCGATATTGCTAAAGCCTACTTCATGCGCGATCGCGGTCACTTGAGCGGATCCTTGGCGCTCTCCCTGGTGGTGTTTGAAAAAGCCTGCGACCTGCTCTCGTTATTGCTTTGGTGCGTCTTTGGGCTGATGCTCTATCCCAACAAAGACTGGCTGTTTTGGATGATGACCCTAGCCGTGGTCAGCGGTTTGCTGCTAGGGATTCTGCTGCTGAGTTCACCGAACATAGCCCAGTGGAGCTTTCGCACCCTAGGACGTATTGCGCCGAAAGCCATGCACCCCAAACTGGTGAAACTCAGCCATGCTTGGAGTGAAATGCACAGCTACTTTTGGGGCGATCGCCGACAACTCTTGCGCATCACCCTCACCTCCATCTTCATTTGGTTTTTACACCTGCTGCAGATTTGGTTCTTCATCCTGGCGCTGAGAGCCTCAACCCCCTTTTTAGCCAATCTGGCCCTATCACCCCTGGCCATTTTGGCAGGACTCTTGCCCCTCACCTTTGCTGGCGTTGGTACCCGCGATGCTGCCCTGATTTTGTTTTACCAGCCCTACTTTAGCGCCGCCACCGGAGCCGCCCTCGGGCTGCTTTGCACATCCCGCTACCTGCTGCCCGCCATCGGTGGTCTACCCTTTTTAGGGCAGTACCTGAGCACCGTCAAAAAACAGACTCCCCACGAATCACCCTAGAACTCTCCGCGTTCCAACTGTTCTTCCAGGTCACGAATTTGTCCCCGGGCTTCAACCAATTCCGCTGCTAAGGTGCGTAAACTCTGACGAGCGGTATTGAGATAGGCCTCTGCCTTTTGGCGATCGCCCGTTTGCAGGGCGTAGTTGGCATCTTCTAAGCAGTCTTGCAGCACCACAAAATCCAAGGTTTTTGAAAGCATCATAGGTAGAATCCCCCGTATCAGATAGGTCTATTTATGGTTCAAAGCATGCTTGGTTTAACTAGCAGACGAACTTCCTCATCCACGTTTGAGGAAAACTGCACGTAGTTTAGCGCTGATCGCAGATTCGATCGGCTCAGCACTACCTTATTGTTACGTTTTGCCCATGCTAGCCTAGTTTTTTTTCATGGTTTAGAGTCTATGACCCCTCACCCCTCACCATCCGCCTCATCCCATCAATCTTCGCCACCTCCCGATTGGAAAATGTGGGGCCGCAAAACTTACATCATGGGCATCCTCAACGTCACGCCCGATAGTTTCAGTGATGGCGGACAGTTTGCCAGCCTCGATCGGGCGATCGCCCAAGCCCAGCAGATGGTCAAGGCTGGGGCAGATCTAATCGACATTGGCGGTGAATCCACACGCCCCCAAGCCATGCCCGTCTCCCTAGACGACGAGCTGCAGCGAGTGATTCCGGTGATTCAGGCCCTGCGCCAAGGATCGGCGGCGATCGCCACCCCCATCTCCATCGACACCACCAAGGCCACCGTGGCGCAAGCGGCGGTGGCAGCAGGAGCAAACCTGGTGAATGACGTCTCGGGAGGCATCTACGATGCAGCCATGCTGACCACCGTCGCCCAGTTGGGTGTCCCCATTGTGCTCATGCACCTACGCGGCACCCCCCAGACCATGCAGCAGCTCACCGACTATGACGACGTGGTGGGCGACATCATCCATGTTTTACAAGGCAGGGTCAACGCGGCGATCGATGCCGGGATAACACCCGACAACATTATTCTGGATCCAGGCATCGGCTTTGCTAAAACCCACGAGCAAAACCTCGACATCCTCCGCCAAATTCCGCGTCTACGCGCCCTTGGTTATCCGCTACTGATTGGCCCATCGCGCAAACGGTTTATTGGCGATATTCTCAACCAACCCGATCCTCAACAGCGCGTCTGGGGTACGGCCGCCGCCTGCTGTGCAGCGATCGCCCACCATGCCGACATCCTACGCGTCCATGATGTGGCAGAGATGGCTGACGTCTGTCGGGTAGCCGATGCTATCTGGCGCGCCTAATACCCGGTCTTCTCAAGCCTCAATCGTCTTCAATTTCAATCAGCTTGCGCTTGGCAGTCAGCCCTGATTGGATGGTGACCCGAGACTTAGGAATCGCATAGTAAGCCGCGATCGCCCCCACCAATTCAGCATTGGCCTTCCCTGCCACCGGCGGCGACGCCAGGCGTACCAGCAGCGTGCCATCCTCCAAGAGGGCGATCGCGGGTCGCTTGGACTGGGGCTTCACCGTCACCCAAACGTTTCTGACCATCAGGTGACGAGCCCAACTAGTACCAGCACCACGCCTAGGATGATGCAGCCCACCATGCCATAGAACACAGCCTGAGCCGTTTTCTCCGCCGACTGGGTAAGTTCTTCATCCGTCTTCAGGGAAATCAGATAGGACTTACTGCTATCCAGCGGCTTTTGCAGCACCAAGCTCCCCACCCCATCACTCACCGTTGCCAGGACAAGGGCCCGGCGTCCTAGGGGCAAAATTTGCTCCTTATAGCGATAGCCCAACGTGCGGCGACCGCTGCCCCCCGCCGAAAGGGTGACCGAAAATTGTCCAAAGGTCAGCCGATTCCCCGCTTGCTCCCCTTGGCGAAACTCATCTAGCACCTTAATAGTTTCGATCGCTGCCCCTTGGGGATTCACCTCAATCCTGCCCGTGGCATCCTCCAGCCAAAAAGGCACCGACTGTTGATTGCTCGATACCGTTTCCGACGATCGCCGGGTAGAGCGGGTGGTTTTGCCATCTTTATCGCGACTGGTGACCGTTTCTTCATACTCACGGGTCACGGTCATTTTGTAATGCACACAGACTTCTTGCTTCAGTTCCGAGACCAAGGGGCGATCGCAGCTAATGTGACCGACAACTTTGACGTAGTCTCGCCAACTGCCACCGCCAATTTCCGCTGCGATCGCCCCAGCCATTTGCTGCAGATCAGCCACAGTAGCAGGCCGAGCAGATTTCAAGCTAAACGCTCGTTGTTTTTGATGTCGCTGGACAAAAAATAGGCTGATCCCGACCACAATCAAAATAAAGCCAACAATATGCATCTTGACTAGCCTCTGCTGCGCTGATCGCCATTCAACAACTTTAACCAGACGTGAGGTCGATAACGTTCGGGCTCCAGAAACCCTTACCCTTTGGGCAATATACCGTTCGGGCTGAGCCTATAAATTTTTAGCCCTGCGTGAAGTCATGCCCCACGGTATACAGTGTGGACGAAATTAGGGGAAATCCCTAGTAACGTGCAACACTCAGTCACATTATGACTACATAGAGGGTGACCTATGAGAGATCGAGAGTTTGCTCACCATCCAGCGGCTCCAGCGAGGGGCGATCGCTCTTTCCATCTTCACCTGAGACATCTGCATCCTCCTCAGCAACAGCTTCCCCATCGTAGGGATGAAACCGGGGATGAAGCAAGCGTTGAACCGGGCGATCGCCCTTGAGATGTTGGTCAACAATCTCCGCCGCATCGTCTGGACGCACACGACAATACCAAGTTTGATCCGGCATCACCTGCACCGTGGGCCCCGATGCACATTGCCCGAGGCAACCGCTGGAGCTAATCAGCACACCCTTAGGGGCGATCGCCCTGAGTGCCGCTAGAACCTCAGGTGAATGGTTCCGCTCACAGGAGCGGTACTGACACACCATGACGCAACGGCGCTTGATCGGCTGAGAGTCTTGGGATGCAGAGGAAGTAGCGTTCAAAATATAAAACCCAGGGTCATCATGGCCTCACTGAAGATCACGATTGAGGCTTGAGGATGCGATCAAGGAAGGTATCTACGGATTGCTTAAACTGACGCTGACGCTGCCATTTTTGAAAGGAGCGATCATAGTCTTCCCCTTGGGTATTAAACGTCTTCCAAGTGTCTAAGGAAAGACCTAAACCCCAGCCCAGCAA
>DATNRH010001078.1 GCA_036703605.1 Candidatus Obscuribacterales bacterium
CCGCTTAGGGGGATGGTCGGGCTATGCCAGTCAGCGCCCACCGGGCATTGTCATTCTATTCAGAGGTCTCAAACACTTTGACACCCTCTTTGAAGGTTGGTCACTGGCTCATCTCTAAGATGTGTATAAGCGGTAGCCCAAGTCGGGAGAGGGACTTTGAATCCGGCTCCCCTTCTCCCTTTTTGGGAGAAGGGGTTGGGGGATGAGGGTCAAAACGTAGGATAGTCACTAAGTCTAGGCTCGAAGAGGTTGTCTAGAGGTAGAGTATATCGTGTGGTGCGAGCGCCTCCCTCCTCCTAGGCATCTGGAACGCTAGGAAGAGCAGGCTGGCTGGACGTGGGCGGGAGGGTGGTTTGCTCCATGATGAACAATAGATGTCGAATCTGCGCCGCCACTAGGGGATTGGGATCTTGGCCCAACTGGGGCAGCAAGATCCGTAGGGTGCGTGGGGACGCAACCTGTAGGTAGGACAGAACGGATTCGCGCACAAACCCTGCCGGATGCCGCAGACAGGCGATCGCTTGATCCACTTTCACGCCCCACAACTGCCGCCGAGCTAGGTGGAAACAGCAGGCTAGGGCCCACTCGGAGAGGAAATGGCGTAGATCTAGGAGATACCGCAGGCGATCGCTGGCGGCCATGGGGGTATAGGGAACCAGGTCGGATAGGCTTTGCAGTTTGTCATAGTCGGGGCGGCGATCGAGAATGCTGAGCAGGGCCCGCTTGCTGGGTAAGTCTACCGTATTGTCTAGAATCTCTAGGCCCCGGGCCATATTGTCGGGGGAGCCTGAGAGCAGGTTGAACGACGCGGCCTGGATGGCGCTGGATGGGTAGAGGAATCGCATCAGCAAAAAGAGACGATCCTGGGCATCGGATTGGGCATAGCGCAGGGCCCGCCGCAGCAGGTCAGCTTCTCGTCCGGTCAATCGTTCTGGCAGGAAGTCGAGCAGGGCGGCATACATTTGCCCAATCAGCATGAGTTCTTGATTCATCAAGGTTTCAACCCCGCGCCGTCCTAAGCGATCGCCCACGGCTTCAATGCCGGCATCGTGGGGCAGCTTGAGCAAAATGCGAAGAATGCTGCGTCGGGATGCGCCCCAGGATGTGACTAAGTGCGATACCAAGGCATTCAGGGCTTCTAGGGTGCCGATGCGTCCCATCACTTTCCAGGCGCTATTGCGGACAATATCCGGTTGGTGGATATCTTCGGCAATGGAGAGCACCAGGGGAATGGCATCGTTTTCCAGTCGGGTCAGGGCCTGCATGGCGGCCTCGCGGGTAGACTGATAGCGCAAACCACGAATCAAGGATGGATAATATTCTTCCAAATGGGTGGAGGCGATCGCTTCCAGCAGGGCCCGCCTCACCCGTAGGGACTCATCCTGCAGCAGCGGTTTGATATACAGCCGCAGGGCCTGCATATAGACGGCTTCCCCGAGGGCTCGACAGCCCATGACTCGTTCCCGCTCTTGGGTATGGGTGAGCATCCGCCTTAGGGTGGCGGTGGCTTCTGCCCGTTCGTGGGAGTTGCCGCGCCGCAGCATCAGGGAGGCGGCCGTGCCACGCACGACAGGATCTTGCTGGGCTTGCAGATAGTGGCGCAGTTCAGGGATATCTGGATTGGTTTCGGTGAGCCAGATATATCGCAGGGCCACAGCTAGCACTTCCGGCTGCAGAGGTTTTTGGATCAGCGATCGCACCCGGTCGAGATAGTCCAAGCTGGGATGATCGAGCATGGCCTCTAGGCTTTGGCGCTGAAGCCTGGGCGTGAGGCGGGCTAATAGGGGAGACAGCACATCCCCCACGTTTCTGGGATCAATATGGGTGAGCAGTTCAATGCAGGACTGTTTATCTGCCTCGGTGCCTGGGCGATCGAGGGCATCTACCACCGCTCGTTTAATCGATCGCAGATCCACGTCGGATAGGCTCAACTGTCCCCGCTCGGCGCTGAGCACGAGGAGTTCTAGGTAGCGCGATCGCAGCCACCAAACGGTCAGCAGCCACACCAGGGCAGCTAAGAGAATCAGAGCGGTGAAGGCCCCGTCTTGAAATTGCTGAAAGCGTACGGAGTTGGCGCTACCTGCCTGGGTGCGAAACACCTTCAGCACCAGCAACATGCTGCCTCCCGTGACGCCGATGGCAATAGGTTCGGCAACGCCGCGCACCATCGACTGCACGCGGCTGCGCATGGTGTCGGGGATGGGTTGAAATAAGACGGGGCTGGTGCTGGCGACTAGGGTATAGCGTAGAAGTTCATCGACAAATTTCAGCAGAATGATCCCCCAAAAAAGCACGGCCGGTTGACCGAGGACGAGGAGGGAAAAGCTGCTGATGGTGACCACTAGCACCGGCGGCAGCATGGAGATGAAGAACACGCCTAGCCGCTCAATCATGCGGCTGGAGATAAACCACTGGGTCAGCAGTTCAAACAGCCCCAAAACGCCACTGAAGAGGGCTAAAAAGTCGGCAATTTCTTCCACCTGCACGTTCAGGTTTTTCTCAAGCTGGCTGAGATACTGAAAGTCGATCAGCAGCAGTAGCACCTGAATCATCACGAAGAAGGACACAATCAGCACTACGTACCGCAGCAAGGGGCCCCGCAGGCGACGGGCGGTAAAGTCAGGCTGCTTCTCCTGCATCCGCCGCCGAGGCGAGTCGGGGAAGAACTGATGGTAGGTGCGGCCAATGTGCAGCAGCGTCAGTGCGCCCACCAGCATCATGCCACTGGCGAGAATCAAGATATTGGGTAGGCCAATCAGCGATCGCAGCACCGGCAGGGAGAAACCGCTGAGCACGTCGGCCATCAAAATGCCGCTGCTGATGAAGGGAAAGGTGCGTTTAATTTCTCGAATATTGAAAAGCTGGTTGGCGGTAATCGTCGTCGTCAGTTCGTTGAGGACGTAGATTCCTTCAACCCACAGCCGCAGCATGAAAATGGCATAGCCTCCTAAGAGGGCTGGGTGCATCCCAATGCGTAGGAGCACCACCGGCACGGCCATCAAGACGGCAATCAGAAAGATGACGTGGCGCAGGGGCAAAAACTTTTGCATCCAGGAATAGAGCAAGCCCAACGCGGCTCCAATCCCGGAACTGGCTAAGTAAATCCAGGGCAGCCCCTCTGCTCCATATTCTCCTAGGAATAGCGCTGCGACGCTCACTTCAAACCACAGCACGCCAACGGACGTTGTGGTGTAAAACAAGAACATCAGCAGGGTGCGGGCTCCTTCCTCTGGGCGGAGGTTGAGCCATCCTAAGATTTTTTGCCGAACACTCGGTGTGTTCTGATTGAGTTGCCAATCCTCTAACTTCATGGTGTTACGCTGTGCTGCCTACTATCTAAGCACGGGAACCTCCCATCCGGATATGTCTGTATCCCATGGGTCGCTACGATATTCAAGGGAGAGCAAGATGATGACAGGGAATCGATGGGGCGATCGCTCTCGATGGATAGGGCTGGCGGTAGCCGTCGCTCTGATGGTGGGCTGTGGCTGGGGGCAGAGGGTCGGCCCTCAGGGATGTCCGGGTTGCGACTTGTCTGGCAGGGATTTGAGCGATCGCTCGTTTGCTCAGGCAGACTTTCGCCAAGCGAATCTGCAAGGGGCTAGCTTGGCGCGATCGCACCTAGAGCAGACCCAGTTTCAAGGAGCCAATCTCCAACAGACTACCTTGACGGCGGCTGATCTCCAGGGAGCCCAGTTTGCCGGTGCCGATGGCCGCGGTGCGGTGTGGGATCAGGCGATCCTTCACCAGGCAGACTTTGGGCGGGCCAACCTAGCTGGGGCTAGCTTTAAAGCTGCGGATCTATCGGGGGCGAATCTATCCGGTGCCTACCTGCGAGGAGCCTATCTACGGGGAGCAATCCTGCAAAATGCTACTCTATCTGGGGCAGATTTGCAGCAGGCCAATCTCCGAGATGCGGTTCTGTCCTTAGATCAGCGATCGGTGGATCTATCGGGGGCCAATCTGCGGGGAGCGGATTTACGCAAGGCCAATCTCCATCAAGCGACGTTGCGCGGGGCAGACTTGACTGGGGCCAACCTCAGGGATGCTACGTTCACCCAAGCGGATCTGCTCGGAGCCACGCTCGCGGACACGGAGCGATCGCAGGCCCAGTTTGACTATGCCATTGGTCTCAATCCTGATGATGCTCAGCAGGTGCAGGAGGATTGGAGCCTAGGCGGTACGCCCTGTGTCTTTACCCTGGAGCGTACTGACATCCAGCGCCGCCGTCTGGAAGCCCGCCTCGATCGCCTGCGAACGACCCGCACCTGTTCCTACTGCGACCTGGTGGGGGCTGACCTCAGTGGGCTAGATCTGAGTCACGGCAATCTCAAGGGGGCCGATCTACGGGCGGCCAACCTGCGGGGTACAGATCTGCGGGATGCGAATTTGAGTGCGGTGAATCTTGATCCCCTGCCGGTGCTGGGTGCTGATGATCTCTGTTTCTATGCGGCGCTGATCCCGGATTTGACCCAAACGAATCTCAGCCGGGCCAATTTGGCAGACATGCAGGCGAGCCCTAGCCTCTTTACTGAGAGTGACCTGACCGGGGCGATCGCTCCCCCCGACTTTCTGGCCCAAGTGGAGCGCGATCGCAACTTGGTCCGCCTGCGCTCCACGGGGCAATGTCCTGGCTGCGACCTCCAAGGCGTAGATTTTACAGTCCAATCCCTCAGTCTAGCCGGGGCGAATTTGCGGGGAGCTAACCTCAGCTATGCCATCGTCTATCGCGAGTATTCCAGCACCCAACGCTCCTGGCCCGATGCGGTGGATCTGCGGGGGGCAGATCTCCGAGAGGCCAATCTCACCGGTGCCCAGCTCTCGCCAGAGTCTGGTCTAGATGGAGCCATCCTCTGTCGCACCACGCTTCCTGATGGCAGCAGCAGCGATCGCGATTGCCCTTAGCCCCATGTCATGAACCATGTCATGAACCATGTCATGAACCACGCCCCAGATACATGAGTGCATCCGGGGCGATCGCGTGAGGGCTGGACACCCTGGGACTCATCCATCCTAGGGGTGTTAATTGCTGATCCCCAGAGGGTTAAACCTTTTTGGGAGAGAGCATCATCATCATATTGCGCCCTTCCCGCTTCGGCGTTTGCTGCACCTCGGCGAGTTCCTGGAGATCATGGGCTAAACGTTTTAGCAACGTTTCTGCTAAATCCGCATGTTGGATTTCTCGTCCGCGAAACATGACCGTCGCCTTTACCTTGTCTCCAGACTTCAGGAAGCGCTCTGCCTGATTAACCCGAACGTTGTAGTCATGCTCTTCGATCTTGTAGCGCATCTTCACCTCTTTCACATCTGAGGTGTGCTGCTTTTTGCGGGCTTCCCGCGCTTTCTTCTCCTGCTCAAACTTGTACTTGCCATAGTCCACCACTCGGCAGACCGGTGGGTTAGCCTTATCGCTGACTAGAACTAGGTCTAGATCCTTGTCCTCCGCAATTCTCAGGGCTTCGGATGGGGGCATAATGCCAAGCTGTGCGCCGTCTGTATCAATGACCCGAATTTCTGGAAAGCGAATCCGTTCGTTGATAGTGGGCAGGTCACGATTACGAGTCTTCTTAGTCAAAGCCATGGGCAACGATGATATGCGTGAATTTGCGAGGGTTTGCCAAACACTACAAAACAATCAAGTCAGAATCTACGATGAGGACGTAAACGAGACAACGCAAACACTATCTAACCATAACGCCTCACTCACCTGTGATCGCTGTGAGTGACGTCACACGATAGTTATGATCCAAGCACAAGAGCGATCGCCCCCTGCTACCTGCAGGGCGTGATGGGACGAGACGAGAGCCGAAATAGTTTGCCATGAACCCTGAGGTATCTGTCATGGTCGGCTCACACCAACGGCTGAGACAAGGTCTAACCATGGTCACGACGTACCAGAGGCTTGAAACCTAGAGAATAAGGGAACATCGAGATAGTGCAATGGGCCATCGATGGTTTAAAGGCTGAATGGAAAACGTCAACCACGGTGCCTAGATTACAGGTATCTAAGGCATTCTCCCCAGTGGGAGATGAACGGGAGATGAATCAGTGGGTACACGGTTTTGGTCATGACCTGCCCCCTTAATACTAAACATACTATGCGATCTGGCTGGATTGCGTTTCAGAGTTTTATAGATTTGTCATACGGCAGTGCGGCGATCGCCCCCATCTTTTGCACCTGTTCATCAATGCCCACCTTGCCAAGGCTCATCAACCTATGCAGATTTTTAACCGCTTAACCAAAGCTGTTCTTGGATGCCTGTTAGATGAGGGCTGTTTGATCTGCCAACGGCCCACGCCAAACCATCTCTGTCGTGACTGCGATCGTCAGTTGCGACGTTGTCAGGTGTCCCAGATGCCACCGTCGAATTTAGATCACCCCCTCTTGGCTTGGGGGGACTATGGGGGAATGCTCCGCCAATCGATCGCGATGATCAAATACCACAACTGTCCCCAGCTTGCCCGCCCTCTGGGGCAGTGGCTAGGGCAAACTTGGCTTGACCATCAAACCAAGCATCCCAACCCTCGTCCGTCTAAAGCTCCCCATCCCGTTGTGGTTCCCATTCCCATGTATGCCGACAAGCAACGGCAGCGAGGCTACAACCAAGCTGAACTGCTAGCCGATGCCTTTTGCCAGGTGACGGGACTACCGCTGGCCCGTCGCGGCTTGGTGCGGGAGCGGGATACTAGCCCTCAGTTTGAACTCTCCGGTGCGGAGCGAGAGGCAAACCTACAGCAGGCTTTTCGCTTGGGTACTGTGAAGGGGCGATCGCCCGTGTTGATTTTGGATGATATCTACACCACCGGCGCAACCGTCCGAGCTGCACTACAGGTCTTTCAGGCAGCGGATATTCCTATTCAGGGGGTGGTGGCCCTAGCCCGGGCGGGGAGCCATCTTTCCGGGAATCCTGCGCCATCCCTAGGAGTGGGCGATGGAGTGGCTGTTGGGGCGATCGCCCGATCCGTAAACCGGCGTCGGGTCTAGTCCAGAAATCTGGCTGAACTGGTCTGGTGTCAGCGTGCTGATGATCGGATGCTCATCCCAGCTATGGAGCATGGTGTGGGCGCGGTGTAGAAAGTCTGTGCCTCGGATCAGGGGCACGCTGGCCCAGCAATCTACTAACGTTTCGATTAAGGCTAGCTCAATGAGCGGTGTTGGGTAGGCATCGAACAGATCATTGAGATGGGCATTGAATTGAAAGGGCTCTTGTCCATCTAGTCGATAGCTACTGACAATGTGTTTAACCCGTTGTCGGCCGAGTTCATGTTGAATATTAACTAGCATGTGCGCAAGTGCCCTGTGTGCCTACAGGTTAGTAGGGTGGATGACGATTCCATTTTACTGACCCTATATGTACCTTATTTTGGTGATCATTGGCGGAATGATCCGTCTGGGTCTATCAATGTTGTGCTCTTATTGTGCAACTGCGCAGCGTTGTGGTTCATCGCACCGGGTGCTGTCTCCTAGATCCCTGCGTAGGATGGTGATGTGCCGATGTCTTGCTAAACTTTGTCACAATGGGGGCAAGTCAAAACGTCTAGCTATGGCTTCCCGTTTGGGCTACACTCACGGGAACGGAGTTTGACAGGTGCTGTTGGCCCGATGGTGTGATTGCTCAAGAGTTGACTCAAGAGCTAGCACAAGACATGAGTCTGACAGGCGTTGTTTTGTGAGACAGCAACCTTCCATCACCTGCTTTTGCCCGACGATAGAGCAAGGTCGGGTACTATCTACTTGCTGTTGTGTTCAGAACCTCTCCACCACTGTGAACTTTATGTTGAATTGTTTTCGTCACATCATGTCTAACCGCAGGCTCCGGGTTCATCGGTTTTCAACCGGAGGGGCAGCGATCGCCCTCGCCTCTAGTGTGGCGATCGCTGGGTTGCCGATCTCGCCGGCCCAAGCCCTGTTTCGATCGTCTCCCCGTGGTAATGACTACGAGATCTGTGCCAATCGTCTGCTGAGTGCCGGTATTTCGCCAGAAGAGGCGGCAGATTCCTGCGCGGCAGCTCTCCATCCCCAAGATTTAGCCAGTTGTGTCGTGAGTATTGATGCCGGTACGCCGGTGGCGGCCGTGGATGCTCTGACCGGCTGTAAGCGGGTGCGCCGCCCCCTGGATTTGGCAGAATGCGTCGTGGACGTTGATGCAGATACCCAGAGTGTGGCGTCTATCGAGTCTCTGGACTACTGCCGTCGTAGCTTACTGCCGTTGGAGTTTTCGAGCTGTGTGGTTGGGTTGCGCCGCGAGATTGACCTAGAGGCGATCGCTGCCATGGATGTCTGCATTGATGCCGATGACCGCGCCATTCAATATGCCCCCAGTGTCTTGCTGGAGACGAATCCATCGCTACGCCTGACGCCGTTGGAAACCCCATAGCTGTTGCTGACCCGTGGTCTGGCTGTTGTTGTTGGCTGACCAAACTTGAAGCCCCTTACCCCAAACCCCTCTCAGGACGGTAGAGGGGCTTTGCAATCATCTCCCGCATGTTGCGGGAGAAGGGGCTAGGGGATGAGGAAAAAGATGGTCAGCCGAATCAGCTTTGTTGTGCAGTCCATGGACGGTCATCGCTGCCTGTATCTTCATCAGCGGTGCGATCGCGTCGTTACTATCCGTGCATGTCGGCAGAATTTCAACCCATAGGTTTTGATTTGCGCGGAAAGAATGCCAATATTGAGAAACGCGAGGCGTTGGTGCTGCACAAGCGCCACCATAGGTCGCCGTAGCTTTTAAGGTGAACATAGGGCAACGACGCAGCCTCGACTGTGCATCTCCATGAGCAATGAACCCCATTGCTTGGTCTGAGAGACTACCGTCATGCCGAAGAGTCTTGTTTCAGGGTGTTTATTCTACTGCGATTAAGGACTGGATTAAGAGCCTGCAGCGATGTTCCGCAATGTGCTGTCCTAGGGGTTTGTGGAACGTATGCACACCTGAAGGTGTTGCTCTACATAGAACATTTGGCATCTCCAGTGGGCGATCGCTCCTAGGTCTCGTCTTATCCTGGTTTGCCCAGCCCGAGACTGTAACCTGATAGCAGGCATTGTATCCCTGGTTTCGGGGGCAAGCTTGAATCCTGTCTTGGCCGATGAAGCTCCTAGCTGATGCAGCATGTTTCATCGCAATCTTCAGTCCACCACTGGTGGTTGGGGCTCACCCATTTGTTGATTGGCCCCTGTTCATCTTTTTACTTCCAGGATTCGTCATCTACCTGAGGTATTTGTGAACGTAGAGCACTTTCGCACTATTCGCAACCGTTGGCGTACGTCTGTCCGGCCAGTACTCCATACGGGAGCTTCGGTTGTTACACTCCTCAGCCTAGTGGTGACCGGTGCCGTCACTGGTATGAAAATCCTGGGCTGGATGCAACCCCTTGAGTTGCGCGCCTACGATACTATGGTGCAGCATCGCCCCCCTCAAGATGAGGATCCTCGGCTCTTAATTGTGGCGGTCACGGAATCTGACATTCGTACTCTGCAGCGATCGACGCCCTCGGATGCTAGTTTGGCAGAAGCGATCGCTATTTTAAGTGAGTCGTCTCCCCGCGCGATCGGTATCGATCTTTACCGAGAGGTGCCTCAAGACCCCGGTCATGACGATTTGTTGGCCCAACTGCAGCGCCCCAATGTTTTTGCGATTACGAAACTGGGTGATGCGGTTACCGAAGGTATTCTGCCACCCCAGGGCGTACCGCCAGAACGGGTTGGCTTTAATGATCTCCTGATCGATCCCGATGGCGTGGTGCGCCGCAGCCTGCTGTTTGCCACAACCGATGATGGTTCGGTTTACTATGCGTTTGCCCTGCGGTTAGCGCTGGCCTACCTGGCAGAGGAGGGCATTGAACTAGAGGCAAGTCCTATAGATGACTCATCCTTCAGCCTCAATGGCACCTCATTTATTCCCCTGGAGTCCACCGACGGTGGCTATTACACCATTGACAGTGCTGGCTATCAACTGCTGTTGAACTACCGATCGCCGCGCTCCTTGGCTCGGCAGGTGACATTTTCAGAAGTGCTGGCTCGTCAAGTGGATCCGGCTTGGATTGAAAACAACATTATTTTGATTGGCACCACCGCCCCTAGCGGTAAGGATTTATTTCAAACCCCCTACAGTGCTGCCGAAACTCGTGATCA
>DATNRH010001079.1 GCA_036703605.1 Candidatus Obscuribacterales bacterium
GGGTGACGAGGGGCGGGACGAAGCGATCGCCAATGGGTTGGCGGGCAAGCTGCTGGGCTTGGCGGTAGGGCTCCATACTGGCGAGGGACTCGGCGGTGCAGTGGCTGGGCTGCACAAGCACCGTCATGCTCAGGGTTTGACCTTGGGTGTTGGTCACCTCTAGGCGATGGGGTAGGTGAATCTGGGAGAGGGGCTGTCCCTCAGGGGTACAGACTTGCTCTGCTCGCACCAATAGCCAGCGGTAGCCTGCATGTTGGAGGGTTTGCACGAGGGTGTAGAGAGCATTGGGCTCCGTGGGAAGCTGGAGCTCGGGCAGGCAGAAGCCTCGCACACGGCGCAGGGCCTCCCAGCCAAAGATGGCGGCGAAGTGGTGCTGCCAGGCTTGGATATGTAGCTTGAAATCAGCGGCGGGAATGGTGGGGGCGATCGCGTGCCCCCAGAAGGTGCCGAGCCATTCAACGTAGGGCTGGTAGGTTTTTTCAGTGGTGATGCGTTTGAGGTTATCGAGCACGTCGCCGCGTCCCATCTGCCGCAGCCCCCATAGTAAGGTGCCGGAGTAGGTCAACATCACCCGTGGGCTATAGCCTTGGTTGATCAGGTCAACCATGAAGTTGGCGATGCGGGTGTAGCAGTAGGTGAAGGTGCCAGCTCGATGGTTATCGCCATCGAAGGGATGCTCAAACATATACTGAAGGTGGCTCATCAGGTGCCCCGACTCTTGGCCAGGTACCATGGGCTGATGCATATGCAGCGCGACAGCAAAGGCGGCGGTGCAGGTCTTCAGCGATGGGGACGATGGTTCCAAAAAGACTAGACGTTGATCCTGCCGCACCTGCTCTAGATCAGTTTCCCAGCCGCACAGATTAGGGAGGTCGTTGATGAGTTCGGGAATGGGCTGTAGGGGCGCGATCGCTTGGGAATTAGACGATTCATTAATGGGTGGCAGAGCAGAAATCATGACGGCAAGCCTTGTTAGAAATTGAAACAATGACTGGAGTCCTACGCGCAGGGGTGATCAGTTCATTGCGACAAGGCGCAACTCCACCCAGACGCGATCGCTAAAGGGGTTGACGGGTAATCTAAAAATATCCTTAAGCACCCTAAACCTTAGTATATCGATCCCTTGTTGACTCTCTCTAGTCGTTAACAAAGTTCTATGAATACCGCTTACGATTCGTTTCAAAAAGCTAACGATTGTTTCAGGCGATCGGCCCACCAGCGTTGGCATCGTCACCAAAGCCAGCTCCACATTTTGCGATCGCAGCTTGGTTTCTCTGAGGTTGCGTCTTCGCGGCCATCGGTCTGTCGAGGTTGTGCCCACTACCACGGGGTTGCCTATGGGCAGGCTCGCGACAGTCGCACGCTGTTGATCTGCGGTTTCCATCCCTACGGTTGGCAGGGGCAGACTTGTCCAGACTGGCAGCCAGATGAGACCTGCGCTCCCTAGCTGTTACTCGTTGCAGAAGAGGGGCGCGATCGCTTGCTCTGACATCATTTGGCGCATATTTTACGATAGAGTGATTGAATGCTCTGGGACGCGAGCGTATGGTAATGGGCGCATCATAGCGATCGCGTCATTGCTGTAGGGAGAGGTCTGTGAGCAACAACGGTTATGTCGTTTATGCAAGTCCCATCAGG
>DATNRH010001080.1 GCA_036703605.1 Candidatus Obscuribacterales bacterium
CCGGCTTCATGAATGAGACATCTTCCGGAGATGCGGTCACAGCTGGAGGCTACACGTTACCGCCCATTGTGACGATTTTCTTGGGGCCATGTACACTATTACAGTATCTGGAACCACTGCAGACATTAAGGGCTTCCAGATGTGGGTTACGGATGGCAATGGGCAGCGTGTCGGTTCCTTCGCGGACTCCCCCCTTGGACCCACTCGTGCTTGCCCTGGTCAGCCTGGTTCAACCATTGGCCATAACGGGACGGCCAATTGTAACGGCGAGGCCCAACGCTGCGCGCAGATGTCCCTTACATTTTCTTGGACTGCACCCGGTTCTGCCCAAGGCGATCTCACCTTGAATGGGGTGCTTGTTCGCTCAACCCAAGAATGGTATGTTATCACAGCAACGATAAGGGCCCCGCCTGCCCCGACGGAACCCACGCTTGCGCCCTCGCCCGTACAGCAACCCACTGCTCCCCCTCGAGACTGCTCTCTCTACTGCCAACAGATGGAGAGCACCTGCTTTGGTATGCCAGCTTGCAGCTAAAAACAAGATTCCAACATTCAGTACATCGACAGTCAAACGTGCCTTCGTTTTTGCGAAGCCATTCCCGCGGGGCAAGTTGATGCCACTTCCGGCGACAGCTTTGCTTGCCGCCAGTACCATGTTGGCGCTGCCGGTAAGAATGTGTCGCTAACTCGAGGGATCATTCCAAGCATTCATTGCCCCCACGCCGGTGCCTCTGGAGGCAACGTTTGTGGTTCCTGGTGCGAGGTGTACTGCCGTGACCTAAACCGTGTATGTGGGGCAGAGTTTAATTTGTCTTCTCCCCTCGACCAAACTAGGGCGGGCTGCATTACCACCTGTGAAACGTGGGCCACCGACGGAGATGCCACCGTACCCTCCCCTTTCACTTCTACGGGCCCCACCGCAACAGTCCAATGCCGGAACTATCATCTCCAGGTCGCCAGCGGCTCCGCAGCTGCAGCTCAAGAGCATTGTCCCCATGCTGGACCTTTTGGAGGCAGCGTGTGTGGAACAGTCTGTGACGCATATTGCGATGTATTCATGGCCGC
>DATNRH010001081.1 GCA_036703605.1 Candidatus Obscuribacterales bacterium
CACTAGGGTCAGAAGGTGTACGCATCAAGATCACCTATTGAGGTCACACTGTCTACTGTCAGTCCATGCCTACGGTGGGCGGTTGTGCGTGGATTAGCTGAGGGATGCGTGGCTGCGATCGTAGCTGTCTCGGAAGGTCGGCTGCGCCTTACCCTGAATATGCCCCCAGTAATGGGCCGCCTCAGAGGGCAAGCCAACCTCTGCTGCACTGCGGCTCAGCAAGGATTGCTGACGGTGCTTAACGAGATGGTGGTGGCGGTGCATAAGCGCACGAGCTTGATCCTGTGCAGACATAGTCAAGACCTCCAAAGGTGTATTTAAGTGGGGTACTGGAAAAAAGTATCCTATGGAACTAATATAACAATTATTTTCTGTATTGAATGTTACAGAAAACACTTAATTCAGATTGTTTTATGTTTCTTGACGTACGCTCAACATCATCGCCGTGTCCATTCATAGTCATTCATGGACAGGTTTGATTAGCCCTGTCGGCCATGGTTCACGTTGAACCTCTGACCCACGCACGCTTTACTTGCTACATGTTGCCCTCACCCTAAATCCCTCTCCCAGAGAGGGATAGGGACTTTGAAGGGTGGATGTTCTACCGCAATCGTTTGAAGAACTGGTATTAGGCGAGCGTCATAGCATCGATGAGGAGCTAGGAGCTGGGTTGCGCTAGATTTTACCCAGCCTAAGGGTCGCTTCAGGGGCTGGTCGGAGGGATCCAAGCCGCGATCGCCCCTTAGTAGTCGTAGGGATTGGCTGGTTCTGGAATTTCGGTCAACGCCGTGGCTTGAATCACCAATTGCCGGATGCCGTTCAAGGTTTCTGTGATCATTTCACCTTCCACCCGAAACCAGGTATCGGCTGGGTAATCTAGGCGGTTGGTGGGAAGCTTCACCGGCAAGCCGACCGGGTAGACATCGGCAGCACAGCAGGTGATCACAAAGCGGGTGATGGTCAGGTAATCGTCTGAGAGTTCGCGGGAATGCACGGCAAAGCCTTCCACCCGCACCGGCTGACCCGTGTAGGCATCGGGTTCAGGGTAGACATTTAGGGTGCGTACCCAGTCAATCACAGAGCGCTCTTCCGGACGGGTGCTGGTGCGAAACGACTGGGGCTGCGATCGCGTCATAATCAACGTATCGGCAACCCCGCGCTGTACGGCTAGATCGCTGGCAAAGGGGCGGGGCGTGACGATGAATCCTAGGATGGCGACCCCAAGCAGTAGGGTGCTGCTCATGCCTAAGGGAAATAGGGTCGTGTGGGGCATTTTCGGCAGAGGACGCTGCGATCGCACCCCTTGAACAATCTGCTGTAGTTTAACAACGGCGAGAATGGCCAAGAAAATGCCGGCGGTGATCGCCAGCCAGTGATAGTCCGGATGCAGCAGCACATTAATGGTGCCAGTGATCCAATACTTCAACAGCAGCCAACTCCAAGCGGCGATCGCCAGCAGGTCGAGGATCATCTGCCAGGGAATATAGGGCGATCGGCGACGGCGGCGGGAGGCGGACGATTTCACATTGACAGTCATGGTTCAAAACGGGTGAGGAGAGGAAGATATCGCTTAGGTGCAGCACCAGCCACGCTTAGCTAATGTAAAGGTTCATCACCAGGCAAAACAAGAAGGTGAGCTGTCCCGCCAGCATAAATAGATAGAGAATGGTGCGTCCTCGAAAGACCGTTAGCAGCAGTCCGATATTTTTCAGGTCGATCATCGGGCCAAAGACGAGGAATGCCAGCAAGGAGCCACTGGTAAAGGTGGAGGCAAAGGCGAGGGCAAAAAAGGAGTCTACCGTGGAGCAAATGGAGACCACCCAAGCCAAGGCCATCATCGCCAAGATGGAGGTGATCGGCCCCTGTCCCAAACTCAGAATAATGTCCCGAGGTACAAAGACCTGAACGGCGGCAGCGATCGCACTACCAATCACCAACATGCCCCCCAGTTCCCGAAACTCCTGGGTCACGTTATCAATCATCAACTGCAACCGCTCTGAAAAAGGGCGAGAGATGATGGTTCCCCCAGCCGCCACCAGGTTATCCAGGCGAATCGGCTGCCCAGCAGCGTCTAGTAAAAAGGTACCTGACTGTAATAGGGCCGACTGTCCTATCTGAGATGGTGGCACGGGGGTGGGCATCAGCCGCGCCACCGATGGTTGCATCATTGGACGTAGATCCACCTGCCGGCTAAACGTCCAGCCAACAATGACAGCGATCGCTAGAGAAAAGAAGATTCGCAGGAAAACAATTTCTGGCTGATCGCGGAATGCTGTCCAGGTGGCCCAAAATACAATGGGATTTACCGTGGGAGCCGCGAGGAGAAAGCCAACCGCCATGGAGGATGGAGCCCCCTGGATCAACAGCCGTCGTGCTACCGGTACATTGCCACACTCGCATACCGGGAAGAGAAATCCTGCCAGACTGCCGGCCAAGGCTCCGGCAAGCGGATGTTTGGGCATGACGGCAATCAACCGACGTTCATCCACAAACAGCAGCAGTAAGCTCGATAGCAATACTCCCAACAGCAGGAACGGCATGGCTTCTACAAGCAAACTGAAAAATAGCGTGAGAGCATTGGTGAGTTTAACTGTCATAGACCGAACATGCTGCTGAAGACCAATGGCGGTCAGTTTACAGGAGTTTGACCGTGGATGCACTCCGCCAGTCGGCGGGCCGCGTTGGAGGAAGCAGGCCTGCTAGCGCGGACTAGGGCCGCAAAGGCGTAAGATAATGGATCGAAGACGGACAGTCAACCAAGCGGGATATAGGGTTTGCCCCAGCGTGACACCTTGGTCATCCCTTCTGGGGGCGATCGCTTCCATCCGCATAAAACGATCGCCGTGGTCTAGCTCGACCCATCCCGCAGCCGACAGACGCCTACATCCTTCGAACATCATTCAGAAACGCTTAGTGCTAGAGAGGTTAAGACTATGACGACAGCGTCCCAACTACATGAACAGGTTGCCGTGGTCACCGGGGCATCCCGAGGGATTGGGCGGGCGATCGCCCTGGCATTGGCGGAAGCAGGCGCGAAGGTTGCAGTCAACTATGCTCGCTCTAGCCAGGCAGCGGATGAAGTCGTCGAGAAAATTACGGCAGCCGGTGGAGAAGCGATCGCCCTCCAGGCTGATGTGGCTCAGGCCGACCAAGTGGATAGCTTGATCGGTGCTGTCCTAGAGCGCTGGGGACGGGTGGATGTTTTGGTCAACAATGCTGGCATTACCCGCGATACCTTGCTGCTGCGCATGAAGCCCGAAGACTGGCAGGCCGTGATTGACCTTAACCTCACCGGCGTCTTCCTTTGTACCAAAGCCGTCAGCAAATTGATGCTGAAGCAGCGATCGGGACGCATCATTAATATCGCCTCGGTGTCTGGACAGATGGGCAATCCTGGACAGTCCAACTACAGCGCGGCCAAAGCCGGCGTGATTGGCTTTACCAAAAGTGTTGCCAAGGAGTTGGCTAGCCGAGGGGTGACGGTGAATGCCGTAGCGCCGGGCTTCATCAGCACAGACATGACCCATGACCTCAATTCTGACGAGATCCTAAAATTCATCCCCCTCGGCCGCTATGGGCAACCGGACGATGTTGCCGGGATGGTGCGCTTCCTGGCCGCCGACCCTGCCGCTGCCTACATCACCGGGCAGACCTTCAATGTGGATGGTGGCATGGTCATGGCCTAGCCCTGCTCTAGCGCCGATCGTTTGTTCAAGATTTTAAGGATAGCGTCATGGCCAAACCAACCCAAGCTCACCTCACCCGCAAGATTGAAAAGAATCAGCCCCAACCCCTCAAAGATCGCACCAAAGGTCAGATGGAATATTACATGGGTGCCAAGCTGATTGAGGTCGGCATTAACCCCAAGTCGGCGATTTACCGCTGGGCGATGGAAGAGTCGGGGCGCATGGAAGTGTGGACTTACAGCGCCTATTGGGGAGATTCGAAGGAAACCCTGCTGAATGAAGAAGCGGCGGGGGGAGAACCACCAGCCGCTGAGTAATTGCCACCCGGATGAGATGCCTATCTCCACATGGCACCGTAGATGATGCCGGAGAGCGTGGCTACACAAGCAGCACTACAACGTTCACCCATTGCAGCACCCATAGAGCGATCGCCCCCTTGATCTCTGGTCAAGCATGGGGAGCGATCGCAAATTTTTCTACCACATTTTTTCACTTTCTTCTGACCCCTTCCCCAATGCCTTGTATCAACAAATCAGAGTAGCCGCACAGGGCGATCGCCATTTCGTCCAAGCCAACGGACGTCTTAGCATAGGAATGATTCATTAGGCAAGATCATGAGTAAGGTCATACAATTAGGTCTTACGCATCAAATGGTTGAAGACTGATTAGCTGTTCATTGAACTCACAATTTCAACAAGCTAGTTTCAACCATGGGGTATCCAGCCTTGTCATGACATTCACCGCAAGGAATCCTGACCATTATGCTGTATCGACGAATCTCACTCAATCCAGTCGAATTGGGGAGACTCATCTAGACTGTGGTCAGAAAACGTAATAGAATCCTGTTCGGCTAAGGCCTTAGCCGCTCACTGTGTTAACGACCAGCGTAAAACGGGGCCAGGTAACGGGTTCATTCATTATTCCCAGCCCCAGCACCCATCGGGTGTATGCACCATTGTTAACCTTTGATCAATTTGTTTAGCAATCGCACCGTCCTAGTTGCAGGAGAGTTAAGGAGTGGGCTTCTTCAGTCGTTTCTCGTTTTCACGAGATATGGGTATCGATTTGGGTACCGCTAACACACTGGTTTACGTTTCCGGCAAGGGAATTGTTCTGCAAGAACCCTCGGTCGTGGCGATGGATCAAGAAAACAAAGTGCCTCTTGCCGTCGGGGAAGATGCAAAAAAAATGCTCGGTCGTACTCCCGGAAATGTAGTTGCCCTACGTCCCCTGCGGGACGGTGTGATTGCCGACTTTGATACGGCTGAGCTAATGCTCAAGCATTTCATTCGACGAGTGCATGAGGGACGCACACTAGTCTCTCCCCGCATTGTCATTGGCATTCCAAGCGGCGTAACCGGAGTTGAACGGCGCGCGGTGATGGAGGCTGCTTCTCAAGCCGGAGCTAGGGACGTCTACCTAATCGATGAACCGGTTGCTGCCGCCATTGGCGCTGGGCTGCCTGTAGCAGAACCTACCGGCAACATGATCATCGATATCGGCGGTGGTACCACCGAGGTTGCTGTCTTGAGTTTGCAGGGCACGGTACTGAGTGAATCAGTGCGGGTGGCGGGAGATGAGCTGAGCGAAGCCATCACCCAGTACATGAAAAAGGTTCACAACCTGGTGATTGGGGAACGTACAGCAGAGGAAATCAAGATCTTCATCGGCTCGGCCTATCCCACCGATGGCGATAATGAAACCCTGATGGATGTGCGCGGTCTGCATATGCTGTCCGGTCTACCTCGTACTATCACCGTCAAGAGCCCGGAAATCCGAGAAGCGATGTCGGAACCGCTGTCGGTGATTGTGGAAGCCGTGAAGCGCACCCTAGAGCGCACACCTCCCGAATTGGCCGCCGACATTATTGATCGGGGGATTATGCTAGCCGGCGGTGGGGCACTGCTGCGCGGGCTGGATACTCTGATTAGCCATGAAACGGGCATTGTGGTACATATCGCCGCTGATCCGCTGAGTTGTGTTGTCCTCGGCACCGGACGAGTGCTGGAGAACTTCAAGCAGCTTGAACGGGTCTTCAGTGGGCGATCGCGCAATCTCTAATCTCTAGGGCGATCGCTCTAGACGATTGCTGTGGCATGAACTCTGCAGGTGCTGCTAGCCAACAACTTCAGCCCCTGCACCGTTTATCACAGCTACAGTCCCAGGTTCGGCTACCCCCAGGGTAGCGACATCCTATCTACACAATCACTTAGATGTATTCTTTACGCCGTTGGTGGGGTCAGTACGCACTAAAAGCCGGGATGGTGGGTCTGCTGTTAAGTCTGGCCTGGGGCATCCGGCAAACGAATGCTGGCATATTTTTGGAGCTGTACGGCATTTTGTCGCGCCCGTTCCAGGGTACGCCAGACCAAGTTGACATGCTGGAAACAGCCCAATCCCGAGAGCTGCAGCAGCGAGTTGTGGAGCTGGAAAGCGAAAATCGTCGGCTTCAAGAACTGCTCGACTATCGTGAGAATACATCCCAGGCAGGCGTTGTTGCCCCCGTTATTGGCCGCAGCTCCGATCATTGGTGGCAACAGCTCACCGTTGCCAAGGGCAGTCGTGATGGCGTCTCAGTGGGCGATGTGGTGTCGGGCACGGGTGGGCTAGTAGGACGCATTGTACAGGTGACTCCCAACACCAGCCGCGTGCTGTTGATTAGCGACCCATCGAGTCAGGTGGGGGTCACGATTAGTCGATCGCGCTCCATGGGCTACATTCGCGGTCAGTCTGAAAGCCGCGTGGTCATGGAATTTTTTGATAAGGTACCGGAGGTGCAGGCAGGGGATGCGGTGTCCACATCTTCCTTGAGCCAACTGTTTCCGCCAGGCCTACCCGTGGGGGTGGTGGAGTCGGTGAACCTCAACCGCAGTCCAGCTCCTGAGGCGGTGATTGAGCTCACCTCGCCCATTAGTCGGTTGGAGTGGGTGATTATTACCCCCAACTCGCGGATGCCCATGCCTGAAGATGTAATGCCTGACGATGCTCCATCTTCTAATGAATCTCAGTAATATTTCTCAGCGATTCCTCTCAGCGATACTCCAATGACCCGAGTGATGACCTTAAGCGATCGCCTCAATCTAGGAAGCAAGCAAGGGCCCCGCATCGCCAACTGGAGCATTACGGTGCTGTCGGTGGTGCTTTGTGTGCTGATGTTGCCGACTCGCTTTCCGGGCATGGAGCTGCTCGGCGTTGGCCCCAATTGGCTATTGATTTGGGTTGTGGCTTGGAGCGTGAAGCGGCCGGCATGGCAGGGGGCGATCGCTGGGTTGGTTTTAGGGTTCATCCAAGATGGCATGACCGCCACTGCTCCGTCCCATGCTGTCGGCCTGGTGATTGCCGGTGTCTTGACGGCCCGCATTCAAAAGCAGCGCTTCTTGCAGGAAGATTTTATTTCCATTGCGCTGATTGTTTTTGGCATGGCTGTTCTGTCTGAAACGATTACCGCCCTGCAGTTTAGTGTCCATGCTTGGATCAACGATCGCGACTCGATTCAGTACTCGCTATCGAGAATTTGGTATTACCACCAGCGCATTGCCCTTAGTTCTGCCATTCTCAGCAGCATGTGGTCGCCCGTCATTTATTACCCGCTCAATCGCTGGTGGGAACGAATCAAAGCTGTTGAACCCTCCTAGTACTGCAAGAGCGAAGAGCGAAGAACGAAGACGGAAGAACGAAGACGGAAGAACG
>DATNRH010001082.1 GCA_036703605.1 Candidatus Obscuribacterales bacterium
AAGAGGTGCAATCCCCACCCCTCCCGCGATCATTCCCACACCAGGCGCGTTTGGAGATGGTGGTGTCATTGCGCCATGAGGACCGTCTAACCAGGCGCGCTGTCTCAACTCGACATGAGCTAGCGACCGAGTGAAATCCCCCAGCTCCTTAATAACAAATTGCACCTTTTCTCCATCGCTGGGAGCTGACGAGATTGAAAAAGGGTTTTCCCTGAGTGTGAAGGGATGCGGGTGAAGGCTTAGCCAAGCGAATTGCCCGGCCTCAAAGTTGAAGGGCGTCTTATCCGTCTTGCCTATGGTGAGTTCCCATGTTCGATCCGCGATCTTGCGAACGGACAAAACCTCGAACGGCGAACGGAGCTTGAGGAGAGGCGAGATGAGATAAACGTAGAGCAAGCTTGCTGCAGCGACTGCCAGCAGAATGAACCAAAAGTAGCGCAGCGGCTCAGTCTCACTGTAGCGGCCGGACTCAAGGGTATGGGTCGCTGTAAGCACGGCCACTAAAACAGCCCCCAAACCGTGGCTGAGCCGCCATGTCTCGTAGCGATACGGTAGGGAATCGCGAGCGATCCCCGTCAGGATTAATACTCCGAGCAACACCCATGCCGCAGCGCCTGTCAGAAACCCAAGATTGTTGAGCTGCAGGAAACCAGTCGCTTCAGAATCCCAAGGTGGAGGATAATCGATAACGGGAAGCGTATAGATGAAGGGATGCACCAACACTAACACCAGGATCGTCCGGGCGAACAGCTGGTGGAATCGCATGGTTTGATCGATCCCAATTTTCCGCGAAATCTGTCGAAATCGACCAGACAAGAGGAACTCTATCAATAAGACGGCAAATGCCGTCATGGCCATGGCTGATGAAACTTCATCCCAAAAAGGACGAGGAGGCAGATTGGACATCCATGAGAGCAAGACCGGAGCTAAGGCCACGGCCAAATAGAAAGCCAAGAGCAATCCACCAGGCATATATGAGGTCCCTCAAAACTTAGTGGGTTCGATGAAGCAGCTCGCGGATGGCACTTTATCAAGCGGTGGCTACTTTGCCTTCGAAAGTAT